>NZ_JAYVFH010000183.1:0-3705 GCF_043773265.1 Flavobacterium sp.
ATTGAGTTCAAAAAGAAGCCTTTTAAAACAAACCCTAATTTACGGAATTGCAACTGTATTACCTCGTGTTATCAGTTTCTTTTTAGTAGGGTTGTATACAGGATTAATGCCAAAATCTGCTTATGGAGAAATTACTATTCTGTTAGCCTATATGATATTTTTCAATGTCATTTTATCTTACGGAATGGAAACCGCATTTTTTAGATTTTACAATACCCAAGACAATAAGAAAAATGTAATTTCAACAGCAACAATATCAATTTTTTGGAGTACAATTGGGTTTCTCTTTTTGGCACTTTTAAGCAGAAAAATACTTTCCAATTGGTCTCAAATCAATGTAGAATATGTAACCTACACCATTTGGATTCTTGCACTAGATGCTTTAGTTATTATACCTTTTTCAAAGCTTCGAGCAGAGAAAAAACCAATGAAATATGCAGTAATTAAAATAGGAAGTGTTCTGGTAAATCTATCGTTAAACGTTTTCTTTTTAATTTTTCTACCTTCAATTGCAAAAGCAAATCCAACAGGGTTTTTCAATACCATTTATTTCGAAAATTTTCAAGTTGGCTATATTTTTGTTTCCAATTTAATAGCAAGTTTATTAACATTTATAGTTCTTTCACCCAACTATTTTAAAATAAAATGGCATTTCGACACCACTTTATGGAAAAAAATGACAACCTATGGTTTCCCAATTCTCATTGCCGGAATCGCCTTTGCAGTAAACGAACATTTCGATAAAATTCTTTTAGATTGGCTAAACGTTTCAAAATCAGATATTGGTGCTTACGCAGCTTGTTATAAAATAGGAATGTTTATGGTTTTATTTAGAACCGCATTTACACTTGGCATAGAACCTTTTTTCTTCAGTCACGCAAGTAATGAAAACGCACAACAAACCTATGCAACAATAACCAAATATTTTGTTGTTTTTGGCTCATTCATTTGCTTTTTTGTCATTGCATTTATCGATATTTTAAAACAGCCATTAGTACCACAATCTAGTTATTGGGATGCAATAAAAGTAGTTCCACTTATTGTACTAGCCAACTTTTTTCTAGGCATTTACACCAATTTATCCGTTTGGTACAAACTCATCGATAAAACCAAAATTGGCGCTTACATTTCCATTATTGGCGCCATCGTCACACTAGTTTTAAACTATATACTCATTCCAAAAATTAGTTATTACGGTTCAGCAATCGCAACAATCGCAGCTTACGGAACAATGATGATCATTTCCTATAAATTAGGGCAAAAAAAATATCCAATTCCGTACGATATCAATAAAATTCTAACATATCTAGTTGTAACCATCACATTTTCAGCAATTTCATTTTATATTCCTTATGTTAGGGAAAGTTATCCAATTAAAATTCTACTCTCAGCAATGTTTCTGTATTTCATTTATTACAACGAAAAAACAATGCTATTACAAATCTTCAATCGAAAAAAGTTAAGAAGCTAATCGCGCTGTACATTGCACTTTTTTACCTTAAAATTGGCTTTTTCTAGTTAAAAAAAGAGCTTCCGTTGGTCGCTTTTTTTCAACAAGAAAAATCACAATTTTAAGGTAAAAAGAGTTCCATTTCCATCACGGCTAACAAGCATCTTTCAATTACAATATCAATTTCAAAAGTCAATTTCAAAAAATCTGAAATCAATCCCGATAGCTATCGGGACGTTAATCTTCAATCTTCAATCAATTTATAAAATCAATTTAATTTCAATTCTGAAGTTTAAAGATAATTTTAAAAAATCTGAAATCATAATTCGTTAATCAAAAATCAATTAAAAAAAAATCAATTTATAAAATCCAATCACACAAAAAACTTTGTGCCTTACAGTCTTTGTGGCAAAAAAAATTCCCAAAAAGAAAAACAAATTAATATCTTTGAAAATTATTGTACAAACAATTCGCAACTTGTCCTAAAACAAATAACAATGACCATAAAAATCATAAATAAATCTACCCACGATTTACCAAATTACGAAACCATAGCTTCTGCAGGAATGGATTTGCGAGCCAATATTCTAGAACCAATAACCTTAAAATCACTAGAAAGAACCATAGTAAAAACCGGATTTTTTATAGAATTACCAATAGGTTACGAAGCACAAGTACGACCAAGAAGCGGATTGGCAGCCAAAAAAGGAGTAACAGTTCTCAACTCACCAGGAACAGTCGATGCAGATTATCGAGGCGAAATTGGAGTAATTTTAGTAAATTTATCCAACGAAGATTTTATTATTGAGAACGGAGAAAGAATAGCTCAATTAATAATTGCCAAATATGAACGTGCAGCATGGATAGAAGTTCAAGAATTATCTCAAACTTCTCGTGGCGAAGGCGGTTTTGGAAGTACTGGAGTTAAATAAATGTTTAAAATATATTATGGAAGATCAAGACATAAGATGGAAACAACGTTTTTCAAACTTTGAAAAAGCGCTAGCAAAACTTTCAGAAGTTATTGAAAAAAACGAAGAGCTTTCAGATTTAGAAAAAGAAGGAGTAATACAAAGATTTGAATTTACTCACGAACTTTCTTGGAACGTAATGAAAGACTATTTAATTTATGACGGAATTCAAAATGTTATAGGATCTAGAACCGCAACTAGAGAAGCATTTAATAAAAATATAATTTCTAATGGTCAAGTATGGATGAATATGATTGATAGTCGAAATAAAACTTCTCATACCTATGTAGAAACAATTTTAGAATCTGAATATGAAAACATAACAAAAATATATTATCCAGAATTAGTAAAATTTCATTTAAAAATGATAACATTATTATGAAATTTGGATTAAATCAAAAAACAATAAACAAAATAAATTCTGTTTTTGAATTACATTCACAAATAGAAGAAGTTCTAATTTATGGTTCAAGAGCTAAAGGAAATTATAGAGAAGGTTCTGATATTGATATAACATTAATTGGAAAAAATATAGAATTGTCTAAAATTAATGAAAACATTGACGATTTAAATACACCTTATTTATTTGACATTTCTATTTTTGATAAATTAGACTCTAAAGACTTAATTGAACATATAAATAGAGTGGGAAAAACATTTTATAAAAAAGTTGAATAAATTATCGCACTTAGTACAATCAAAGTGTTTATAATAATTAAAAAATTATTTAGTCTTAATACCTAATACTCAAATCTTAATACAGTAGTAATGAAAATAATAGTACCAATGGCTGGTCGTGGTTCAAGACTAAGACCACATACATTAACAATACCAAAACCATTAATTCCAATTGCAGGAAAACCAATTGTACACCGATTGGTAGAAGATATTGCAGCAGTTTTAAACCAAGATATAGAAGAAGTTGCGTTTATAATTCACGAAAGTTTTGGTAAAAAAGTAGAAGAAGATTTAATTGCAATTGCACAAAAACTAGGCGCAAGAGGAACAATTTATTATCAAAATGAAGCACTTGGAACAGGTCATGCAATTATGTGCGCCAAAGATTCATTAAGTGGTTCGGCAGTAATTGCTTATGCAGATACTTTAATTCGCGCCGATTTTGACTTAGATAAATCTGCCGATAGCGTAATTTGGGTAAAACAAGTAGATCAACCAGATGCATTTGGAGTAATAAATTTAAATGAAAATAACGAAATAATTGAACTGGTAGAAAAGCCAAAAGAATTTGTTTCTGACCTTGCAGTTATTGGAATATACTATTTT
>NZ_JAYVFH010000184.1:0-2931 GCF_043773265.1 Flavobacterium sp.
AACCATATTTACTTTCGTTTGATGCCAAAATATGTTGAAACCAAGAGTGCGCCATTTCGTGTGCAATAACTCCTTGCAAACCATCAAAAGTTCCCTCGCCAAGGATCAAGGTACACATTGCATATTCCATTCCGCCATCGCCACCTTGAATTACAGAATACTGTTTGTAAGGATAAATGCCTACAATTTTATTGTAAAACTCCATTGTTTTTACCGTAATTGGTTGTGCTTTTTTCCAGTTTTCTATAATTTTCGGATTATTTTTATATAAAAAATGAAGCGTTGCACCATTTGGAACTTGCACTACATCGTGAATATAATTTTTATCTGCAGCCCAAGTAAAATCGTGCACATTTGGTGCTACAAAATGCCAAGTAAGCGTTTTTTGTTTCTTTGGTGTTTTTACAATAATTCCGCTATCTTGATAGTTGTAGCCAATTTCATTTGGATTTTGTAAATAACCAGTAGAACCCAAAATATAATTTTTATCGATAGTTATTTTTACATCAAAATTTCCCCAAACTCCGTGAAATTCTCTTGCAACATATTGTTCTGCGTGCCAACCTTCAAAGTCAAATTCTGCCATTTTTGGATACCATTGACTCATAGAAAGTTCAATTCCTTCTTTATTATTTCTACCAGAACGACGAATTTGAATTGGAACTTGACCATTAAAATCTAAACTAAAAACAGTAGATGTTCCAGGAAGAATTGGCTTAGACAAAGTAACTTCTAGTATAGTTTCAATTTCTTTTACTGTTGTAGAAACTCCATCTTGTTTAAAATTAGAAACATGTAAATAACCAATTTCGTTAGGTTTTAACTTGGCAATTCTACTTTCGTTTCTTGTAGTTTTATCGTCAACTTTTATTTTGTCAACCATTCTACCGTCAGGATCTTTTACATTTTGCAAACGCATATCCATTTCACTTCGTGGTTGAAACGCATTGTTGTACAAATGATAAAAAACCTTTTTTAAAGTATCTTGAGAATTATTGGTATAAACCAATTCTTGCGTTCCTTTATATTGATAGGTTTTTACA
Source organism: Flavobacterium sp. (assembly GCF_043773265.1). GTDB lineage: Bacteria > Bacteroidota > Bacteroidia > Flavobacteriales > Flavobacteriaceae > Flavobacterium. The sequence goes on from NZ_JAYVFH010000184.1 coordinate 1,044, forward strand.
TCCATAACAACATTTATTTTATAATCTACTTTTTGTTGCCAGTAAAAAGTGCTTTGAGAAAATGCAGTTGCAGAAGTTAGGATAAGAAATAGGAATATTTTTTTCATAATAGTTTGCATAAAATAAAATTCACAAATTTTAATCAAATTGCTGATAAAATTTGTGAATTTTGATTAAATTAATTAGAATCTTATTTTTTACTCATTTCCTCAGCCATTAATAATGCATTGTAGGCATTTACAATTTTACCAGATTTAGAAGCGCTTGTAAAAGTTGCTTTGGCTTTTTCTTCGCCCAAAATAACTTCAGTAGAAATTGCTGTTCCAGAATCCATTAAAATATGTTTTACTTGCGATGCTGTTAATGTTGGATAATACGAACGAATTAATGCAGCAACTCCAGCAGCATTTGGTGCAGCCATTGATGTTCCGTTTTCATATTTATATTTCATGTTTGGAACAGTTGCATAAATTTTAACACCAGGCGAAAACACGTCTACATTATTAGAACCAAAATTAGAAAAATCGGCAACTAGTTTAGAACCATATTCAAAATTTAATGCTCCAATTGTAATTAAATTATCAGAAAGTTCTACACCATTTTTTTCATCTGTTGGAAAATTAGGTGCAACATCAATATTTTTAGAATCGTTTCCTGCAGCGTGAACTATTAATACGTCTTTACTTTCGGCATATTTTATTGCATCATAAACCCATTGTGTGTGTGGTGAATAATCTTTTCCAAAACTTCCGTTTATTACTTTTGCACCATTATCTACAGCGTAACGAATTGCCAAAGCGATATCTTTATCATATTCATCACCATTTGGAACAGCTCTTACTGGTAAAATTATAACATTTGTAGCAACACCATCGCCACCTTTATTGTTTCCTCGAAGTTGTGCAATAATTCCAGAAACGTGTGTTCCATGTTCAGCATCAGCTACATCTGGACCTTTTACGTTTCCGTTTCCGTAGAATTTACTGTCCATATTTTCTGGATTATCGCCAGTTTTTCTACCGCTAAAATTCACATTTAAATTGTAATTTACTTGTCCGTAAATATAATCTACATACGATTTTATTTCATCTTGAAAACCAACTCCAGCTTGAGTTGCAATGCTTGTCATGATGGTTTTACTTTTAGTTAACTCAGCATCAGTAGTTGAAATTTTCTTTAAATCTTCAATAGTATAAATTTCTTTTTTCAAGTATTTTTTAATGTCTTTATCAGCTTTATCAATCATATCAACTTGAGGTTTTTGTTGCATCATCCCAGCCAATTTTTCGTCTAATTCTGCTTTTGCTCTTCTGTAGGTTTCACTTCCATCATCTCCTTTTTTTACTATTCTAGTTAATTCTAGATTTTCATCTGTAGCTTCGCCTAGAAAATTCCATCCGTGAATGTCATCTACATAACCGTTTTTGTCATCGTCAATTTTGTTTCCAGCAATTTCTTTTTTGTTGGTCCAAATTTTTCCTTTTAAATCTTCGTGGTCAATATCTACACCAGAATCTATTACGCCAACAATTACTGTTGTTCCTTTTTTACCTTTTAATAATTGGGCATAAGCTTTATCAACACTCATTCCAGGAATGGTATCTTTGGCTAAATCTAAATGACTCCAACGTTGCAAATCGGTTTCTTTTATTGGTGATGTTTTTAATGGTTGCTTGTCAATATTAGCAGGATTGGTGCTCATTATTGGAGCAATAGCCGAGTTACAACTTGACAGTGCAATTGCTATTAAAGTTGAAATAAAAATTGGTTTTATTGATCTCATAATTATAATTTTTTTAAAAATTGGTCTAAAAGTATTGGGTTTTGTTACAAATTAAAAATGATTAACATTAGATTAAGATATCTTTACAAGTAAAAACTTCTTTTA
>NZ_JAYVFH010000185.1:0-7711 GCF_043773265.1 Flavobacterium sp.
TATGAAAAGTAAGAAAACGCAAGTGATTATTTAGTAGTAATATGTTTTAATGTCATTTTTAATTTTTATTTTTGCCATTCAAAATTTCCCTCGACTGCGCTCGGGATGACAAAAAAAGTTATATAATATGAGAACGATACAATTTAGAGAAGCAATTTGTGAGGCAATGAGTGAAGAAATGCGTCGCGACGAATCTGTTTATTTAATGGGTGAAGAAGTTGCCGAATATAATGGTGCTTACAAAGCGTCTAAAGGAATGCTTGACGAATTTGGACCAAAAAGAGTTATTGATACTCCAATTGCCGAACTTGGTTTTGCAGGAATTGCAGTTGGTTCTGCAATGAATGGTTGTCGTCCTATTGTTGAATATATGACGTTTAACTTTTCGTTAGTTGGTATTGACCAAATCATCAATAATGCTGCCAAAATGCGTCAGATGAGCGCAGGACAATTTCCTATGCCAATGGTTTTTCGTGGACCAACAGCTTCTGCAGGACAACTTGGAGCAACACATTCTCAGGCATTTGAAAACTGGTTTGCTAATACTCCAGGATTAAAAGTTGTAGTTCCATCAACAGTTTATGATGCTAAAGGATTATTGAAAGCTGCAATTAGAGATAACGATCCAGTTATTTTTATGGAAAGTGAACAAATGTATGGCGATAAAGGAGAAGTTCCAGAAGAAGAATATATTATACCACTTGGTGTTGCCGATATTAAAAGAGAAGGAACAGATGTAACCATAGTTTCTTTTGGAAAAATTATAAAAGAAGCATTTGTTGCGGCAGATGAATTGGCTAAAGAAGGAATTTCTTGTGAAATTATTGATTTAAGAACAGTTCGTCCATTAGATTATGATTGTATTTTAACTTCTGTTAAAAAAACTAATAGATTAGTAGTTCTAGAAGAAGCATGGCCATTTGCAAGTGTAGCTTCAGAAATTGCTTATATGGTTCAATCAAAAGCTTTTGATTATCTAGATGCACCAGTACAAAGAATTACAACTGCCGATACACCAGCACCATATTCTCCAACTTTATTAAAAGAATGGTTGCCAAATGCCAATGATGTTGTTAAAGCTGTAAAAAAAGTAATGTATAAATAGATTATTAGATTTTTAGAAAATTAGAAATAAATAATTTATAATAGATTTATTAAAAAAAATCTAACAATCTAACAATCATACAATCATACAATCTAAATAACTATATTTGAAGCTTAATCAGAGAAAATTTGATGAAGCTTTTTTTTGTCAATTTCAATCACTATTAGATTATGCATAAAAAACTATTTTTTTCACTTTTATTAATTGCTTTTTTTTCGAGTTTGTCTTTTTCCCAAACTAAGATAAGTGGTATAGTGTTAGATAAAAAAAACAAACCAATTTCTTTTGCAAGTTTGGCTTTTAAAGGTTCAAGCGAAGGAGTTGTTAGTAATGAAGATGGGCGATTTTATTTAGAATCTAAAAAAACTTATTCTACCATTTTTGTTTCATTCGTGGGTTATGTAACAAGAGAAGTTGAGTTGCCACAACAAGTAAATTATGATTTAAAAATTGTTTTAAATGATGAAGAAGTTCTTGAAGAAGTAAAAATTTATACTGGTAAAACTTCTAAAAAGAATAATCCGGCATTAGATATTCTAAGAAAAATTTGGGAACGAAAAAGGAAAAACGGACTCAAAATGTTCAATCAATATGAATATGAAAAATATGAAAAAGTTGAGTTTGATTTAAACACAATAGATAGCGCATTCATGAAAAGTAAAATTTTTAAAGGAATGGAATTTGTGTTTGATAAAGTTGACACTTCAAAAGTTACAGGTAAAACCTATCTTCCAATGTTTATAAACGAAGCAATATCTGATGTTTATGGAGACAATAAAAAAGGAAAAGTAAAAGAAGTATTAAAAGCCAATAAAAATTCTGGATTAACCAATGGCGATGGAGTAAATACATTTATTAAAGATTTATATAACGATTATGATATATACAACAATTACTTAAATTTCTTCGACAAGAGTTTTACAAGTCCACTTTCTAAAACAGGAATTGATGTTTATAATTATAGATTGGCAGATAGTGCTTTTGTTGACAATAAATGGTGTTACAATATAGTTTTCTATCCAAGAAGAAAAAACGAACTTACTTTTAAAGGCGATTTTTGGGTAAACGACTCCACATTTGCAATTAAAAACATTAATATGGCAGTTACAAAAAGTGCTAATATTAACTGGGTTAAAGAAATTTATATAGAACAAGATTTTGAAGTGCTTAATGATTCAGTATTTCTTTTAACTCGCGATCACATGATGTCAGATTTTGCTTTAAATAAAAAAGAAAAATCAAAAGGCGTTTATGGAAAAAGAACCACATTAATTAGAAACCATAAATTCAATATAGAAAAACCAGAAAAATTCTATAAAGAAGAAGTCAATTTTATTGATAATGAAGTATATAGTAAACCAAAAGAATTTTGGGATGAAAACCGTTTTGAAAAACTAAATAAAGACGAAGAGGGAATATACAAAATGCTCGACACATTAAAAACAGTCAAGAAATTTAAACAAATGTATAATTTAGTCTCAATACTTGGAAGTGGTTATATTGAAATAGGAAATTTCGATTATGGACCAATATTTTCAACAGTTGGTTTTAACGAAGTTGAAGGTACAAGAATTAGAATTGGAGGAAGAACATATTTTGGACCAAACGACACTTGGCGACTACAAGGATATTCTGCTTATGGTTTTAAAGACGATAAAGTAAAATATGGTATATCGGGAAAATGGATGGTAAACAAAAAGAACAGAGTCATTCTTTCTGGAGGAAATAGAAGAGATGTTGAGCAAATTGGTGCTAGTTTAACAACTACAAATGATGTACTTGGGCGAAGTTTTGCATCATCAAGTTTATTCAGCTCTGGTAGTAACGGAAAACTAACCAATATTAATTTATCAACCGCTTCTATTGAAATAGAACCAATCAAAAACCTAACAATTCAAACAGGTTTTTCATATAGAACATTAGAGTCTGCATCAAACACATTCAAACTAGATTATTTTACAGACAATACATTTAACACTACAAAAAGCGAAGTAAAACAGTCTGAAATTAACCTGCAAGTAGAGTATACTCCAAATAAAAAAACCATTGGTTATGGTGTAGAAAGAAGAAATGTTGACAGTCCTTTTAGTACGTTTTTTGTAAACTATAGTCAAGGATTAAAAGGTTTTATTAATAGCGATTTCGATTATCAAAAAATCCAATTATACTATAAACAACCAATTGTTATTGGACCATTAGGAAGAACAAATCTAACCATGGAATTAGGAAAAACCTATGGTAAAATCCCATTAGGATTAATGAGTGTAGTTCCAGGAAATCAAACTTATTTCGTTATAGGAAACACATTTAGCAATCTAAATTTCTATGAATTTGTTGCCGATCAATATGCAACTTTTCAATGGGAACACAACTTTAACGGAAGACTTTTATCTAGAATTCCTTTAATGCGAAAATTAAATTGGAGAGAAATAATAGGACTACGATCAGTTTACGGAACCGTTTCCGACCAAAATAAATTAATAAACGCCTCAGGATTAATCTATGTTTCACCAGAAAAACCATACTTTGAATACAGCGCAGGAATAGGAAATATTTTTAAAGTTTTTAGAATCGACTGTAGTTGGAGAGGAAATTATCGCGACATTCCAGGAACAAATAACTTTACAATCAAAGGAGAATTTGGCTTTTATTTTTAAAAAAAAGTAATTATTTCAATTCTCATAACTTGAAGCCAATCCAGCTATACATTGCAAGTCCTCACTAAAAAAGTGTTTTTCTATACTATAAAAAGAGCTTCCTTTGGTCGCTTTTTTATAGCAAGAAAAACTACTTTTTTTAGTTCCGGGCTTTACACTATTATCTGGGCTAAAAAACAACTATGCAACAAGCAATCACATTTTTAACATCCAAAGATAAAACCTTAAAATTCATACTCGAAAACTTTGGAAACCCAACTATCCAAAAACGTCAAGAAGGATTTGCCTCAATGTGTCACATAATTCTAGAACAACAAGTTTCAATTGCATCAGCCAAAGCTTGTTATGTAAAATTAGAAAATCATTTCGGACAAATCTTGCCAAAATTAATTCACAGCGCGACTAACGAAGAACTAAAAAATTGTGGTATATCACGTCAAAAAATAATTTATATCAAAGATTTAGCATCCAAAGTCCTTAACAAAGAAATTGATTTTTCTACATTTTCATCAAAATCCGAAGAGCAAATTCGTGCCGAACTCATTACAATAAAAGGAGTTGGCAATTGGTCTATAGAAGTTTATCTCATGTTTTGTTTGCAATCGCCAGATATAATTCCGCTTGGTGATATTGCAATCAAAAACACAATAATAGAGTTGTACAATTGCCATACACATGAGGAAATGCAAGTGTTAACAAACAATTGGAAACCATTTAGAACTTTTGCTTCCTATACAATTTGGCATTATTATCTTAAAAAGCGTAATAAAATTTAAATTACTTCTTAAAAAATTTATGGTCTAAACTGTATTTTCCCGGACCAGTAAAAAACAAACCAAGATAAATCATGAAATAAACAAAGGCAGTGTTAAACTCATGACCATTATCTCCTTGATTTATTATTGAAAAAGGAAAAACAACTAGAAAAATATAGCCCATACAAAACATTAAAATCATTGTGCTAATTCTAGAAAACAATCCAAAAATTAATAAAACACTACAAAAAAGTTCTGCAAAAATCGTTAGTGCCAACGGAGTTTTACCTGTCATTCCTAGAAAACTGACATTTTTAGCCCAAAAATCAGAACTAGCCATTTCGCTAAAATGAGATAGTTTCTCATAGCCATAAAACGCCATAAGTAATCCAATTATTAGCCGAATTAAAAGCAATCCTAAATCTTTATTAATAGGATTTGATGAAAGTAATAATAGTTTTTTCATAATTTATCTATGTTAAAAATTGAAATAAAAAGTTTGAAATAAAATTAAACAACATTATAATAGGTTTCATTAAATTCTCAATTTTTTGTAAACATTATTGTCTTAATAATTTAATAGTTACACTAAATGTATATTTTCAATTTTAAGTTGTTCAAGTTCTTAAAATTTTGTTATTTTTGCACCCGATAAAATTTATAACAAAAATTATATTTATGGAATCAATTATGATTTATGTGCCAATTATAATGGCAATCATTGGCTTGCTATTTATGGCTGTCAAACGTTCTTGGGTTTTAAAACAAGATGCTGGAGATGGAAAAATGAAAGAAATTTCAGATTACATTTACGAAGGAGCATTGGCTTTTCTTAAAGCAGAGTACAGATTATTAGCAATATTTGTTGTTTTAGCAAGTTTTGTTTTAGCTGGAATTACTTTTATTCCTGGAGTAAAAACACATTTATTAATTGTAGTTGCCTTTATTTTTGGCGCATTCTTTTCTGCTTTAGCTGGAAATATGGGAATGAAAATTGCTACAAAAACCAATGTTAGAACAACTCAAGCTGCTCGTACTAGCTTACCACAAGCACTAAAAGTTTCTTTTGGTGGAGGAACAGTAATGGGATTAGGAGTTGCAGGATTAGCAGTTCTTGGTTTAACAGGTTTCTTCATTATATTATATAACCTATTTATGGGTGGTGTTTGGACAAATACCGAAGACATGACCAAATTATTAGAAACATTAGCTGGTTTCTCTCTTGGAGCTGAATCTATAGCATTATTTGCTAGAGTTGGAGGAGGTATTTATACAAAAGCTGCCGATGTTGGAGCTGATTTAGTTGGTAAAGTTGAAGCTGGAATTCCAGAAGATGATCCAAGAAATCCTGCTACAATTGCAGATAACGTTGGTGACAACGTTGGTGACGTTGCAGGAATGGGTGCTGATTTATTTGGTTCTTATGTAGCTACAGTTTTGGCTGCAATGGTTCTTGGTAACTACGTTATAAAAGATATGGGCGGAAAAATCGAAGATGCTTTTGGCGGAATTGGACCTATTTTATTACCAATGGCAATTGCAGGTTTCGGAATTTTATTTTCTATCATTGGAACAATGTTAGTAAAAATTAAAGATAATGACGCTAAAGAAAAACAAGTTCAAGGTGCATTAAATATTGGAAACTGGGTTTCTATAGTTTTAACTGCAATTTCATGTTACTTCTTAGTTAAATATATGTTGCCAGAAGTAATGACTATGGAGTTTTTTGGTGAAGGTTTGCAAAAAATATCTTCAATGAGAGTGTTTTATGCTACAATTGTAGGTTTAGTAGTTGGTGGAACAATTTCATCAGTAACCGAATATTATACAGGTTTAGGTACAAAGCCAGTTTTGGCAATTGTACAAAAATCATCTACTGGTGCAGGAACAAATGTTATTGCTGGTTTAGCAACCGGAATGATTTCTACTTTTCCAACAGTATTATTATTTGCCGCTGCAATATGGTCTTCTTATGCTTTAGCAGGATTTTACGGAGTTGCACTTGCAGCTTCTGCAATGATGGCAACTACTGCAATGCAATTAGCAATCGACGCTTTCGGACCAATATCTGATAACGCAGGTGGAATTGCAGAAATGAGCGAATTACCAAAAGAAGTTCGTCAACGTACAGATATTCTAGATTCAGTTGGTAACACAACAGCTGCAACTGGAAAAGGTTTTGCAATCGCTTCGGCAGCATTAACTTCTTTAGCATTATTTGCGGCGTATGTAACTTTTACAGGAATTGATGGTATCAATATTTTCAAAGCTCCAGTATTAGCAATGTTATTTGTTGGTGGAATGATTCCAGTAGTTTTCTCTGCTTTAGCAATGAACTCTGTTGGAAAAGCTGCGATGGATATGGTGTATGAAGTGCGTCGTCAGTTTAAAGAAATTCCAGGAATTATGGAAGGAACTGGAAAACCAGAATATGCAAAATGTGTTGATATTTCAACAAAAGCTGCTTTACGCGAAATGATGTTACCAGGAATTATGACAATTGGTTTTCCAATTGCAATTGTACTTTTAGGTAAATTAGTTTACATGGGTAATGCTAATGCAAATTCACTAGTTGCAGAAATGTTAGGTGGATATATGGCTGGAGTTACTGTATCTGGAGTACTTTGGGCAGTTTTTCAAAACAATGCTGGTGGTGCTTGGGATAATGCAAAAAAATCTTTTGAAGCTGGAGTTATGATTAATGGTGAAATGACATACAAAGGTTCTGATGCTCACAAAGCTGCAGTAACTGGAGATACAGTTGGAGATCCATTTAAAGATACTTCTGGACCATCAATGAATATTTTAATCAAACTTACTTGTTTAATTGGTTTAGTAATTGCTCCAATATTAGGAAGCGGTTCTCATTCTGATGCAAATGCTACAGCAATGGCGTCTTGTTGTTCATTGCCTGAGAAATGTGCATCTATGAGTAAAGAAGAATGTGCAAAAATGGGTTGTGCAGAGGACATGACTTGTAGCTCAATGAGTAAAGAAGAGTGCGCTGAAAAAGGATGTATGAGTAAATCTTGTAAATTCATGAATGAATCTAATACAGTTACAAAAGAAATTTCAAGAAAAGTAATGATTGAAAAAACCATTGAAAATGGTGTTACTAAAGCTAAAGTTACTACCATTGATAATGGAACTGAAAAAGTTTTAACTTTTGAAGGTACAGATGCTGAAGTTCAAAC
>NZ_JAYVFH010000186.1:0-2556 GCF_043773265.1 Flavobacterium sp.
CGCAAAAAAATGTATAGGTAATAAAATTGGCTTTAGTTGGTCCAAAAATTATTTCATCAAAAATAAAATCACTTACAAAGAATATTAAACTTGCAGCAATTAGCATTCCAATTGTTGCTTTAACAAGTAACCATCTTAATTCTTCAAGATGATCCATAAAAGACATTTCTGCTTTAACAACTTTTTTAGCCATTATACAATTCCTTCTTTTAATATATCGTGTAAATGTAAAATTCCTTTGTATTCTCCATTGTCAATAACAGCAAGTTGTGTTATAGAAAAATCTTCAAGAACATTTAAGGCGTCACTAACTAAATCGGTAGATTTTATAGATTTTGCATTAACAGTCATAATATCTTTAGCGGTCAAGCCAGATATTGTTTCGGTTTTATTTAGCATTCTTCTAATGTCACCATCAGTAATAATTCCGATAACTTTTTCATTTTCTATAACTGCAGTTACACCAAGTCGTTTTTCAGATATTTCTACAATAACATTTTTTATACTAGAATCTGGGTTAACCATTGGTTTATGAGTTGCATCAAGCATATCGCCAACGCGCAATAATAATTTTTTTCCTAATGCGCCACCAGGATGATATTTTGCAAAATCTTGACTTGTAAAATTTCGCATTTCCATTAGGCAAACTGCAATAGCATCACCAATAACTAATTGTGATGTTGTGCTATTAGTTGGTGCTAAATTATTAGGACAAGATTCAGATTCTACGTAAGTATTTAAAGTAAAATTGGCTTCTTTTCCTAAAAATGAAGTTACATTTCCTGTAATAGCAATTAGTTTATTTCCAAATTGTTTTAAAAGCGGAACCAAAACTTTAATTTCTGGACTATTACCACTTTTAGAAATACAAATTACAGCATCATTGGGTTGAACCATGCCTAAATCGCCATGAATTGCTTCTGAAGCATGAAGAAATAATGAAGGAGTTCCAGTAGAATTTAAAGTTGCCACAATTTTTTGAGCAATAATTGCACTTTTTCCTATACCAGTTACTACCAATCTTCCTTTACATTCGTAAATTGTATTTACCGCTTCAACAAAGCTAATGTCAATAAAATCAATAAGTTTTGCAATAGATTGACTTTGAGAAAGCAACGTTTTTTTAGCCGAAGCAATTATATTTTCGTTTGTTATCAAAATAGAATTAATATAAAATTTGTTTTTATAAAAGAAAGTTATATCTTTATATTGTGCAAATTTATGTAAAAATACCTTTAACTAAGAATGAATTCAAACGAAATTGACATCCACAAAGAATTAAAAAAATATTTTGGCTTTAACCAATTTAAAGGATTACAAGAACAAGTAATTAAAAGTTTGCTTGCTAAAAATAATACTTTCGTAATAATGCCAACTGGTGGTGGAAAATCGTTGTGTTATCAATTGCCAGCTTTAATTTTAAACGGAACTGCAATTGTGGTTTCGCCATTAATTGCCTTAATGAAAAATCAAGTGGATGCCATCAGAAGTTTATCATCAGAAGTTGGAATTGCACACGTTTTAAATTCGTCGTTAACTAAAACAGAAATTGCTCAAGTAAAAAAAGATATAACATCTGGAATTACTAAACTATTATACGTTGCGCCAGAATCTTTAACTAAAGAAGAATATGTTGAATTTCTTCAAAATGTTCCAATATCATTTGTAGCCATTGATGAAGCTCATTGTATTTCAGAATGGGGTCACGATTTTAGACCAGAATACAGAAATTTAAAAAATATTATAAAACTTATTGGCGACGTTCCTGTTATTGGTTTAACCGCAACTGCAACACCAAAAGTGCAAGAAGATATCTTAAAAAACTTAGATATGAGTGATGCAACAACTTTTAAAGCATCATTTAACAGACCCAATTTATATTATGAAATTCGCACAAAAACTAAAAATATCGAATCGGATATTATTAGATTTATAAAACAACACAAAGGAAAATCGGGTATTATTTATTGTTTAAGTCGTAAAAAAGTTGAAGCAATTGCCGAAGTTTTACAAGTAAACGGAATTTCTGCTGTGCCATATCATGCTGGTTTAGACGCTAAAACTAGAGCAAAACACCAAGATATGTTTCTTATGGAAGATGTAGATGTTGTTGTGGCAACTATTGCATTTGGTATGGGAATTGACAAACCAGATGTTCGATTTGTAATTCATCATGACATTCCAAAATCTTTAGAAAGTTATTATCAAGAAACTGGTCGTGGTGGAAGAGATGGAGGCGAAGGTCATTGTTTAGCTTATTATTCTTATAAAGATGTAGAAAAGTTAGAAAAATTTATGTCTGGTAAACCAGTTGCAGAGCAAGAAATTGGGTTTGCATTATTGCAAGAAGTTGTTGCTTATGCCGAAACTTCGATATCTAGACGTAAGTTTTTATTGCATTATTTTGGAGAAGAATTTGATGGCGAAAATGGTGATGGTGCCGATATGGATGACAATGTTAGAAACCCAAAAACCAAAGTTGAAGCACAAAATCAAGTTAAATTATTATTAGAAGTTGTTAGAGATACCAAACATTTATACAAATCTAAAGAAATT
>NZ_JAYVFH010000187.1:0-2529 GCF_043773265.1 Flavobacterium sp.
TAAAGAGCTACACTGCAATCGCTCACGCAAAAACCATTACAGTACAATCAGAATTATGTTTTTTTTTATAACTTTGTAAAATAAAGCTAAATTATGAGCCAAATAATAACCAACATCGACGATTTAGATTTAAACGGAAGTTATACTTACGCCGATTATTTATTGTGGCAATTTTCGGAAAGATTAGAACTGATAAAAGGTAAAATTTTTAAAATGAGTCCTGCTCCTAATTCTTTTCATCAAGATATTTCTATGAACTTAACTAGAAGTTTGGATAGATTTTTTTATAAAACTAATTGTAAAATGTACATCGCACCTTTCGATGTTAGATTAATAAATTTTAAAGAAAGTACTGATAACAATAAGATTATTACAGTTATTCAACCAGATTTGTGTGTTATTTGTGATCGTTCTAAAATTGATGAAAAAGGATGTTTGGGTGCGCCAGATTTAATTATCGAAATTCTATCTCCTGGAAATTCTAAAAAAGAAATGGATATAAAATTTGATTTATATCAAGAAAATAAAGTTTTAGAATATTGGATTGTAAATCCTACTGATAAAACAATTTTAATTTATGTTTTAAAAGATGACATTTATATTGGATTAAAACCTTTTATAGAAGATAGTAAATTGCAAAGTCCAACGTTTCCTAAATTAAAATTTGCTGTAAAAAAAGCATTTGAAGTATAAAAATTAATCGTACTTAGATTTATTTACTACAGGATTGGCATACATATTTAAAAAACTTTCTACCATCATTTCATTAGTAGCGTCAATTTTTAATTCTAACCTTCTTTCAAATAATGATTTTTCATCTTCTGTATATAAATGAGCATATTTATTGGTTTTATAAAGTATATCAAAAGCTATAAAATTGGTTGGCCACAATTTATACGATTTTAAAATGGAATCGTCAATAACTTGTGCCAATGCTTGAATTTGCTTGTTAGAATTATCATATTCAGTTGCAATTTCATCTAATTCTGAGTTTAAAACTTCGCCTACGTGAATGTGAATGTGTTTTTTCTGACCAATAATTCCACTTAACAACGTCATAAAATCTTCATTTTTTTCTTTAATGTAAATTTCATCATTAGCTTCTGCCATAAGTTGTGGCATTTTTAAAGCATCTGTTGGATCATATTCATAAGAAATTGAAACTGGAACTATTTTAACTTTCTTAAAATAATTCATTAAATTCTTGTCTTCGCAACCCATTGCCAGCATTTTTAATACTCCTGGATTTGTTGCGTCGTTGCCATCTTTTGTTCTTCCTTCTCTTTGTGCTATCCACACAGAACGATTTTCTCTTAATAATAATTGTGAAATATATTCTGCCATAAGTTTGGAACTCATTAGCATTTCTCTTGGCGATAAACCACGTTGTACAAGAAAATTTCTATTTAATTTAGACAATGATAAAAGGAATGATTTCTTTACTAAATTATCTCCAATTGCTGATGCAGTCATTACTAAACCGTTATCAAACAAGCATGCGTTTAATAATGATGTATCTAAAATTATGTCTCTATGATTGGAAATAAAAAGATAAGATGTGTTTTTATCTAATTTTTCAAAACCAGAAGTGGTTAATCCTTCTGAACTTTTCTCTAAAACTTTTTGTACTGATTGATAAATGAAATTACGTTGAAAATCTCGAATAGAATGTGTTTTTTTTAATTGTTCTTTCCAAATGGCATCATCAATTTCTGGAAAAGTAAAGTTCATTAATGCCTTCATCATTGGATGTTGCACCACATTATGAATGGCTTCATTTATTTCGGCATCATAATAAGGACGAATGGCATCAAATTTTTGCATCTAAAAAAATAATTTTTGTTGCAACAAATAAACAAAAAATTTAGCATTTTAATCAATACTGAATTGTTAAATACCAAAAACAATTTTAGAATTTTCAGTTGTAATTTTAGCAATTTCCTCTACAGACAGATTATAAATCTCAGATAATTTTTGTGCTACTAAAAGTGTGTAACTACTTTCGTTTCTTTTTCCTCTATATGGAACTGGCGCTAAGTATGGCGAATCTGTTTCAAGAACAATATTTTTTATGTCTATTTGATTTAAAAATTGATCTATTTTTCCGTGTTTAAAAGTTGCAACGCCACCAATACCCAATTTCATATTTAAAGAAATGGCTTGTTGTGCTTGCTGTAAATTTCCAGAAAAACAATGAAATATTCCAAATAATTTGTCACTTCTTTCAGATTCTAGAACTTCAAAAACTTCATCAAAAGCATCACGACAATGAATGTTTATTGCTAGTTTATGTTTTTTTGCTAATTGTATTTGACGTTTAAAAGCTGTTTTTTGAATGTCTAAAGTGGTTTTGTCCCAATACAAATCAATTCCGATTTCGCCGACTGCGTAGAATTTATTTCGCTGCGCTCCATACTGTTCGGCAAGCCTCGGGTTCCGCTTTGAAAATTCTTTTTCTACATGTTGCAACTCTGTCTCAAAAGTATTAGGCTTCACATAACACGGATGCAATCCCATCATAAGGAAAAC
>NZ_JAYVFH010000188.1:0-13168 GCF_043773265.1 Flavobacterium sp.
TTCCATCAAGAATTCCTGCCTGTATTGCTTCATTACTAATTTTATTATCAATTAAATTCCAAGAATATTGTTGTCTGTCTCTTTGAAATTCTCTGTATAAATTTAAACCCCAAGTTTGTTTTTGCTCTGATGAAAATCGCAAAGCTGCATAAGGAATTCTCATTTCTACTGCCCAACCTTTATCATTTAATTCAACACTACTGTCCCAAATTGAATTGTACGAAAAATCTTCACCATTTGCTTCTGTATATAAAATGTCAATTTGAACTCCAGCTGAACTTACAAAAAATCTAAACTCTTGTTGTCCATCATTATAACCATTTAAAAGTACGCCAAAATGTTCTGCTGTGGCAAAATTATCTCTAACGGTAAGTTCTTTTCTTTGCTTGGTTGGATTTTCGTCATATAATGTTGCAGCTACATAGATTGCAGTATTGTCGTAAACAATTTTAACTTCTGTTTGTCTTTCCTTACTTGCTTGCTTTCCATTATCTGGAGCAATCATAAAAAAATCAGTTGCTATATCTGCTGTTTTCCATGCTTCTTCATCAAATTTTCCGTCTATTGTAATTTTTTCAGATATGAATTTTGTTTTTAAAGTTTTTTTAGGTGTTTGTGCAAAGCAATTTACACTTAATAGTAAAATATAGAGAAAAAAAATAGAACTCTTTGTTTTCATTTTTGCTTGTTTGTTATACAAATTTAATTTTTTTATTTGAAATTCAAATTAATTTTTAAAGTTAAACTTTAATTTGAATCAAAAAATGTTAAATCCATCATAATTAAGTAAGAATTAGTTTATGTATTTTTTACCAAAACGCAATATAACGTTAATTTTTACATTTAATCGACATTATTTTTAATTAAATGTATTTTTATACAAATGTTATTATCTATATTTGTCATCCCAAGTTTACTATAATTTAACCTATTATTTAATGAAGTATAATGCTTTTTTATTGGTATTATTGTTTGCATTAATGTCTTTTGTCCCAAATCTACCTAAAGATAGGAATCCAAAGAGTTTAGCATCAAATTCAATTTCTAAAAAAGTTGAAGTTGTATTTAACTCTTTGGATGCAAACAATTTTAATCTTCCAAATCTAGAAAGTTTTACTAAAGCTTTTGAAGGTTTTTCTATTCTTAAAGAACAAGGAAAGATTAAAAACAATTATTTGACAATTATTGATTTTAGTTTAAGTTCTAGATTTAATAGATTGTGGGTGATTGATATGAAAGAAAACAAGATTATATTCAATACTCTTGTAGCTCACGGAAAAAATTCTGGTGAAGACTATGCTACTAAATTTTCAAATGAAAATGAATCTTTAAAAAGTAGTTTAGGTTTTTTTACAACTGGTGAAACTTATAATGGCAAACATGGTTTGTCGTTAAAACTTGATGGTTTAGAAACTGGAATAAATGATCATGCAAGACAAAGAGCCATTGTTATTCACGGTGCAGATTATGTTTCTAGTTCTTTTATTAAATCCAATAATAGATTAGGCAAAAGCCATGGTTGTCCTGCACTGCCAGTAGAGCTCACAAAAAAAATTATTCAAACTATTAAAGAAAAATCTTGTTTGTTTATTTATTTTCCATCTAAAGAGTATCTAAATAATTCTAGATTAGTTTCTTAATTTAGAATATAAATTAGCATCTAAACAATAAATATCTTCTCTAAACTGAAGTAATCCATTACTTTCCCATGCAGTCCAATATAGTTGATGAATAAAAATATCTTCATTAACTTTTATCTCTATTGTTTTTAATTCAGGTTTTGCAAATGTCTTTTTTTCTATTACCAAAGTAGGATTTTTGACTAATAGTTTGGCGTTTTTTTTATCAATTGCAAGTTGTTTTTGTTTTTGCAATTTATAATAATAATTAATGTCTGTTGTGTCTTTTATTCTATTTAATGACCATTTTGTGGTATCATTTAATATATATGCTGCCAATTCTAATGGTTTTTCTAATCTAACACAACCAGAACTTAATGATCTAAAGGTGTATACAAAATAATCTCGATGATTTGTATCATGAAGGTAAACCGAATGATTGTTAGGGAAATTTATTTTCATTGAACCCAACGAGTTATTTCTTCCTGGTTTTTGTACATATTTATATTTTTTTGCGTCTGCAAGTTTCCATTTATAAGGATTTATTTCTTGATTTTTGTAATTCATAACTACCAATCCTTTTTTTCTAAAAGTAGCTTTGTTTTTTATGGCTGCCGGAAAAATATCTTCTTTTAATATTGTTGGCGGAACTGTCCAGTTTGGATTCAAGTTAATATTTGAAACTTTCGACTCTAAAACCGGTGTACGTCTCGTGTCTTTTCCAACCACAACTCTTTGAGATTGGGTTATTTGTTTGTCTTTTATTGCAACAATACTGTAATCGGGAATATTAATCAATAAATAATGTTTGCCAAAATCACTTGCAAACCAACGCCAACGTTCCATATTTGCAATAACTTGCTCAATACGTTGAGTTTTAGAAAAATTAAATGCTTCAATAGTACTTTTTCCAATAATTCCATCAGGATTTAATCCGTGCCTTAACTGAAAAATCTTCACCGCTTCTTGAGTTTTTGAATCATACAAAGTAGACAAAATGGTGTCTTTTTCTTTCATATCATGCCAATACATCAATTGTTTTTTTACAATTGGAATATAATTATTTTTTTTATTTGGAAGTAGTTTCTCTTTCAAATCTATGTATTCATGATGTTGATTTGGTAACCCATTCAATAGTTTAAGTGTTGATTTTAGCTTTTTATAAACTTCATGCTGTGGTTTAGTTTGTTCAATTATGGTTTCGAAACTATTATTATTTAAGCAATCATATAAAATTTTATTTACATCAATATTTTTTTCTTTCAAATCCCAATCGTCATAGAGTTTTCTTGGATTTAGCTTTCCTTTACTAATATGATTTATATATTTTTGAGTGCTTGTTGTGAGTAATAAATCATATTTTACCAATAAAGAATCTGGTAATTCTTTATATTCATCCTCAAATGTTTTTAAACTAATATAGTTGTAATCTTTAGATTCTAGACCTTCATTTTCGGCTAAACTTATTTCGTTTAAAATATAATCTCTATTATTTTTAGATTCCCAAGCAGTTTCATAATTGTTTTTTTTATAAAACGCAATTAAAGTAGTATCGGTTGATTTATGTATTAAAGTTGAATCTATTTTTAATTTATCATTTCCAAATACAGAAATGTCAATAAAAGATGCATTTGCCGAAGAATTAGAATTATTTCTTTTGCAACTTGAAAAAACGATAAGTAATAAAATAAAGTAAAATTTATTCATAAGCTCGTTAACTTAATTCTTTTGTCATTAAAAAATGTATTCCAACATCGGCAATTAAAAATGAATTTCCATGTTTTTTATATGCTAATTTTTCATAAAATGTGATTGCTTTTTCTCTTGCATTAAACCAAATTAGGTTTGCATTTTGAGTTTTAGCAAGACGTTCACATTCTAAGATTAATAATTTTCCGTAACCCAATTTTTGAGCTTCTTCAAGAACTGCCATCCCTCTAATTTGCAGCTGATTAGAAACAATAAAGGTATTGTTTTTATTTTTGTAAACAGATGCAACTCCTGTTATTTTTTTGTTAACAAATAACCCAAAATGTGTTGTTGTTTCTTTATCATCACCTTCAAATAAACAAGTTTCTATTGGCTTTCCTGCTCTTAAGACAGCGTGACGAATAGGAAAAGTATCTTTAAAAGATATTTGGTTAATTTTTATCATATAATTTCTCGTGCAAATAAACGATAACAAATTAAGAATAAAACTATTATAACTTTATCATTTTGTAAAATGTTTTCTACAATAAAATTTTTAAAAAAAAACTTGCATCAAATAAAACAAAAGCTTTATATTTGCACCCACAAAACGAAGTTCTATATTTTGAAATATGAGTTTTGTAATATAATGCGAAAGTAGCTCAGTTGGTAGAGCTCCAGCCTTCCAAGCTGGTTGTCGCGAGTTCGAGCCTCGTCTTTCGCTCTCTTTTAAAGCCCTGATTTTCAGGGCTTTTTTTTGTTTTTATACTTAAATCTTCATTTTTGCGTTATTTTTTTTCACTACAAAGACGCTAAAATAGGTACAAAATATGTACAAAATAATATCTTTGTTTACTTATTTTTTACTTATTATTTCTCAATTATGACGATAGAATTCAAATTAAACACTTCAAATCAAGAATCAAAAAAAGGTTATGCACTTATTATTTACGTGTACTTTAATAAAATAAAAAAAATATCGACACCTTATCATTGTAAAATCGATGATTGGGATGATGTATTAAAAGAACCAAAACGGAGCCATCCATTTTACTTCGATATGATAGATTATGTTTTGAAAACAAAAATCAAAATTAATATTATTCTTGGAAAACCAAAAAATTATGTTTCAATCAATCAAGTTGAAAGTTTTTTGGCAAATGATAATCCAGATTCTTTTTTAAATTTCTTAAAGAATTATTTTGAGGAGTTAAAAGAGAATGGTAAAAAGACATGGATAAACTATAGCGATGCTTATAATGTTTTAAAAAAGTATCAAGATGAGGTTTATTTTTCCGAAATAGATTACGGCTTTATTGTAAGGTTTAGAGATTTTAAATTGAAGAATGGATGTAAAGGAGGAGGAGTTCATTATTATTTAAGAACTTTACGAGCTACATACAATGAAGCTGTTAGAAGAGGAGCATATAAGCCAGATAGTTTCATAAGTCCATTTAAAGGAGTTATGCCTAAATTGGAAAAAACTCAAGACAAGCATTTTTTGTTGAATGAAATGAAAGTATTGTATTCTAATCTTCCACCTAAGATAAGAGGATTACGCCCAGATTATGATTACCATTATCATAATTATTTTTTATTATGTTTTTATCTTGGTGGAATTGATTTTGTCGATTTGGCAAATTTGCGATATGATTTACACGTTAAAAATGGTCGTATTCAGTTTACTCGATTTAAAGGTGGAACATCTGAATTTATTGATAATCTTATCATTCCAGAAGCTTTACAAATTTTAGAAAAGTACAAGGATAATGTCCCCTATTTAATTAACATACATAAGTATCAATACATTTCATTAAGGAATAATTATTCAAAACGTTTTGCAAAATTTATTTATAGTATTAAGGATGAGAATGGGAAGCAAATTATTGAAAGTTATTTCACTTCTAAAACTGCAAGGTACACTTTTATTAATCTTGGAAAGCAACTTGGACTTAACAGAGATATTATGATGGAGCTTACAGGACATAGTAGAGGCGATGTACATTCAATTTATGAGAGTGCATTTTCTTATGAAGCTAAAGATTTAGTTCATAGAAAAATTATTGATGCCGTTTTAGGCTAACATACTTGCTTAATATAATATTTTCATTTTTTTAACGTTAATTTATTGATTAATTAAAATCCTTGTTGCAAAGGTTTTTTTTTCGACTAATTCGATAATAAACTTAAAAAGCATTTTCAATTTTTAACTAAATTACTAGAGAAATACTTAGATATACACCAAAAAAAATTTTAATTGAACCAAAACAAAAACCTTGTATTAACTGCTCCCTTTTTGCAGTTAGTTGCTGTAGATAGAGAAAATACGACAAGTAGTTTAGATGTAATTGTTACTCCACCAGTTAATTTAGAGAAGTATTGTCAAGCATTAATTGACCTCATTTTTTTGGCTGAACAATCCAAGTTGCCCGATTTTGTTGCTTATCAATTAGCACAAGTAAACGACCCACTTGGTTGGCTTGATTGCCTTGATTTGCTAATTGTACGTAACGAAAGATTATTCATTAAGAATAATCTTCTTTTTAAGTATCAAAAACTCATTAACCTAGTTGAAAAACATAGAGATTTATTACAATGTTCAGTAGTTTTAAAATCCACAAAACTTGCCATCCCAAAGAGGCTTATTAATGCTGAAAGCGAGGAACGATATTTTAGTTTTTATGAGACAAAAATGAACTTTGAAGCTATATCTAATTTTAACGATAAAATCATCTTTTTAACTGAGGAAATTTTCGAGTATAAACAAGCCGATATAATTTCCAAAAACAGTAAATTATTGGATTATGATTTACAATGTAATCAATTAATAGAGAGAATTCAAACCTTGCGCAAGATGAGAGCTGAGTTTGAGAATCCAGTTAAAGGAATAAATTGCTCAAAAGCTGAACCAATGCGACTAAACGGAGCAATTAACATATTAACTCACGTTTTCAAGCAAATGATGACTACTGTTAAACCTAATGGTAAGCCTTATTTGCAATGTAAGATTAAAGAAGTCTCGGAATTTATCTGCGATAATTTTATAGATGAAAATGGACATCCTCTTTCTCCAACTACAATACAAACGTATCTTTCACCCAATCGAAACGATAAAGACCCCAATGGGGAAAATATGATTAACATTTTATAATCTGATAGCAATTAAAAACTATCGGATTTTTTGTTTTTCAGTTGTTTTGAACAGTAAAAATACAAAATTACTCAAAGTCTGATTTTGTAAAAAGTAATTTTTCAACTTTTCTTTATTCATAGTACTTCCCAAAGGTCAAAGTCCGCTAATACCTAATCAGACTTTATCAGACCTTACCAAATTCAACTCATAAAACACCTTAATTCAACCTTTTTTAGCTTAAAACACACACTTTTTTACTAAAAATGCCCTCACTTGTTCAAAGTCTGATTTAAAAAAAAAGACCAATTTAAACTTTCCTTTATTTATATGGCTTCCCAAACTATTTAGTCCGATAAGACTAAAAAGTACTTATCAGACTTTTTTAAAATTCTTGTATTTGCTCCATAATTTAAAAATTAGGTCATGCAAACAATATTAATTCCCGACGGTCATCAAGTTGTAATCCTTTCAAACGATTTATTGATGGTACTTAATGGACTTGTCAATTGGCAAACTATTACAGAACCAACGATTAAACAAGTTGCTACTTATTTGAATATCTCAGTTGAAAAAATAAAGAAAGACCTTAAAAATCCAAATTGTCTTCTAAGGGTAGCCAAAAAAGGGAATAAAGGGAGGGGCAATGAAACAACTTTTATCAAAAGTACAGTGGAACTATACAAAAATAACAGAGTATAGAAACAATAAAGATACATACACGGCAAAAAGCTGTAATTCCCTTGACGCATAGGCGTATTTATGTACGCCTTGCCGAAAGGTTAGTAATTGTAAATCTATGGATTGCTATGGATTGCTAGATAATAATAACTCCCGAAAACATTGGGATGTTATGGATTGTTATGGATTGCTAGATAATGATGATTCCCGAAAACATTGGGATGTTATGGATTGTTATGGATTGCTGGATAATGATAATTCCCGAAAACACTGGGATGTTATGGATTGTTATGGATTGCTGGATAATGATAACTACTGAAAACATTGGGATGTTATGGATTGTTATGGATTGCTAGATAACGATAACACTTGAAAACATTGGATTGCTAAGGATTGCAAAATAAAAAAAAATGAGAACAAACACAGTACAAAAATTAGACGATAGGGTTTTTAATATGGCATCTACGCTTTTTGGTTTTGAGCCAAAACAGCAAGACACCCCAGTTACATTGCCATTAAATGACCGAATTATGGCTACTTATCCAGCTATTATTGAAAAAGCATTTAGTGGTACAATGGATAATTTTCGCAAGCACATTGCTACTTATAATTTTGAAACACAGACAGAAAACGAATTTATCCAAAAACACAACAGCGAGGTAAAACAATTCTACCAAGAAAATACTTTATCCGAACTGCAAAGAGAGTTTAAAAGATTGTTTCTACAAAAAAACAAAAAAATAAGTAGTTCAAGAGATTACAATAAAGCGGTTGCGGAATTTTGCAAAAATTATGGTCAAATCATTGAAAAAAAGAAAATTCAAAGCGTAAAATATGCGACTGAAGTTATTTTTCAAAACTTTTTGCATCTGTATAATTCTCAATTAATGAAACGCAATGAGAAATTCATTAAAGCAGGATTGACTTCTAAAAGACCATTACAGGAATTTAAAGTAAACTCTTTTTTAGTTACCCAATTGAAGAGAAACGAAGTGAATAGTTTGGCAATTTGCACAAAAACGGTTCGCAATCACAGAAAGCGACTAGAGGAAGCTGGCGTATTTGTAGAGTATCATTTTGCAGGAAAAAACAGAGCGGTTGAGCTTCATATAAACCCAAGCATTTTAGTGGTTTTGGATGTCAAAACAATGGAATTAATCACAATTGGAAATCAAGAAGTTAGTGATTTAAAAGGGAATGTTTTACCTGATAACAATGATACTACTAGAACATTTAAAAATGAAATAAAAATGAATGAGAATGTTAAAAACAGTTCTCAAGAGGTAAGGAGTTCGAGCAAAGCTCTCACAGATTTTAATTTTTCTACCAGAACACATACCAGCAAAGAGGCAAAACAGGCAAAGGGGGCGGGGGCGCAGAGCGAACCAATTAAAAATGAACTTTCCAAAAGATTGCACGAATTAATTCTGCATCCGCAGGAGTTAGCCGAGAATTTGGCTAGTGGAATGTACTACAACTATAAACCCATTGACATCCGCTATTTATACAAAGAAGCCTTTAGCGGAACACTAACCAACGAAGAGTTCAGAGAACTGGCAATACAGGATTTTTTCAAATCCATATCCAAGATTTACAGATTATCCACGCCTTATGTGGGTAGTTATAAAAAAGCAATTAATCTGTATTATCAAAACAAATGGATTGCATTTACAGGCAGTAGCTTTAATAAGAGCGTACTGGTGGATGAACTACAGCAAATGCGTTGGCGCACGAATTGGGCAGTAAAATGGTTTATCAAAAATGAGTTTCCGCCCTTGTTCCCTTGTGATTATTTGGATATGACTAGAAAAACATCCAAAGAAGTCGGTTTTGAGTACACTAAATCCAAATGGAATGACCATTTACGAGCCATTGCCAAATACGATGCGCTTAAAAAGAAACAGCAATCTAGCGCAGGCAAAAGAAAACAAGCTATCAATAATGCCAAAAAATGTGAAACCGCCCTAAACCGTTTTTTTAAAGACAAGATTACCTATACCCATTTATTTGAATATGTAGAGCGGAATTTACCTAAAGATTACCTAGATAAACTACCTAGTTTGATACTTAAAAAATCACTTGAGGTAAATGGTAAAAACATAAGTATAAATAAGCAGGAGCAGAAAATAAATTATGAACTATTTAAAATTTAAACGATGAGCCAAAAAGCCTATAACAAAGAGCAGTCAAGAATAGTAATGAAAATACTAACCAAAAACGGATTTGACAATTTTGTTTGGTATAATTTTCTAAATGAGAATCATTTACCAAATAAAAAGATTATGGAAAGGATGCACAGCCGTTTTAAAAAGACAAATAAGTACAGCATTACCAATGTACTTCAATTTTACGAGGATGGAATACTAATTAATAAAATAATTTTATGATGAGAATAATAGTAAAAAAAGTAAAAAGAGAAAACCTTGAAATTATCCAAAGTGAGTTATTCAATTTTCTTGGATATAAAATCGATAATCTGCCCAGCTCAATAGATTATCAGAGTTATTGTAATGATGTACTTGTAATAGACCTTTTGCAGGGACTATTTCATTTGTTAAGGCGCAAAATAGAAAGCCAAAGGACGTATTCAAACCTTATTTTATCGCCATCACAAGGGGTAATTCTGCTTTATTGCCATCAGTGGCAAACCAATAGCAGAAGTGAGCAAAACGCTTTTGTTATGCAGCGTGTATCAGATGCAATACACCAAAATTTGATTAATCTAATCTAAAATCAATGCGTATGAAAAGTAAAGTCCGATTGAAAATTGTAACACTTAATTTGTGTGTTGTGCTTTTGCTTTTTTTTGTGGTTCTAACGATACCTTTTCAGATACTGGATTATTTGATTACTAAGAAAAACAGAATTTTAAAGTATTTGGAGCAAAGAGCTTTCAAAATGTTATTTGAGATCAATGATTTAAAAAGACAAAAAAAAGATGAGTACAAGTGAAAAAAAACCGCTACCGAATTCGGTTACTAAAACACAATTGTTTCAGATGTATGGCGACCAGTTCAGCGAGAAGCGCATCCGCTCTTTTATCAATGAAATTTTAAAAGAAAGCAATTATTCTAAAAACATCAAAATAATTCCTGCTAATGAGTTTAAGGAGTTTGTAGAAACTTACGGAGTGCCCAAAGGCTATTATTCTGAACAAGATAATAGAAATCACTTGCACTAAATTCTATTAAAGCCAAAAAATACCTTTCCGATTGTTTCTAAAACTTTCTAATGCTTTGCAAAGCTTCCCAAACCTTACCGTAACTGCGTGTAAGGTTTTTTTGTGTCTGACCTTTGTATCAGAAAATAAGTGAAACAGATGACAAAACAGGAGATAAACTTACTTCTAAAACGCAGAATAAAAAAAGGCGACGAGTTCAGTCATTTAATTGAAAAGCCAAAGAATCAAAAAGTAAAACTCTCTAGTGGCGATACGTATTATTCGGTTAAAATAATGAGCGTTTGGGCAAAGACTTTTTATAAGCAAGTAGCCAAACTATCACAAATTTTAAAGGGTAAAACCATCAAAGAGACCACTGATAAGATTCATTATTTTTTGTTTTATGACATCCAATATCAGGCAGATGGACAGACCCAAAACATACGAAGTCCAGCCAATAGTTGGTTTAACCGAAGAGAGGGAATTGATTGTAAAAGCTACTCGATTTTCGCTAGTTGTGTGCTTCTGAATTTAGGGATTAAACATTACATACGGCAGATAAAACAGCCCAATTTTAACCCAAAACAGTACACCCATGTTTACGTGGTTGTACCCACAAATCAGCAGAGCGCAAATTTAGAAGATGGCTATTGTGTAATAGATGGAACAGTACAAAGCAATAAAGAGCCTAAGTACACCAGTAAAGAAGATGTTTTTATGAGTTTAAAATTGCCACACGTAGGACTTAACTGCCCTGCTCCAAAAAAAACAGGCTGGTATGTAACAAAAAAGCCTTGTTTAAAAACCTTTGAGTTGTATGATTTTGCTAGAAGTGCTACGCAAGCAAAAAATATGCTTGATTCTTTGGGAAAGGATGCCTTAGCGCATAAGTCCACTAGCGAGGGAGGACTTTATAATATTTATGTAAAATCCAGTAGCGTTTATGGTAGCAAAAGAGGACTTAAAGGAGCATCCAAAAATAGTAGTACAAAAGCAAGATCAAGATTTCCCTTTTAAAAAATTAGAGTATGATAATATTAGAAGAACAAACAGGACTAAATGCAGGTCTGAATAAAGGCTTGAAAATTGGCAAGATGCTCAAAAAAAATGTGAGACTTAAAAACGTTTCCATCAAAAACGCCATAAAAGTTGGAAAGGTTGCCGTTCCACTTGCCACTACGGCAATGAGTTTTATTCCAGGCGGAGGCGTTGCCAGTAAAATACTGGATAGTAAAGTAGGTAAAGCATTTACCAAGATAAAAAACGGTAAAGTAGTCAAGTTTGCCACCAAGATTGCCAATAGTAAAGTGGGCAAGTTTGCTGTAAAAAATGTGATTAAACCCACCATCAAAAACGCTATTGCTAGTAGTGGCGCACAGCAAAACGAAGTCATGCAAAACGCCACACCAACCCCTGCACAAATAGAAACTATTGCACAGGTTAAGGGAGTGCCGAGTGAGAATTTAGTTGCCGATTCCGAGTTTCAAGAATCTGTTCCGAATGAGGCACAATTAGAGACAATTTCTAGCGTAAAAGACATTCCGATTGAAAACCTCAAACAGGAAGTAGCCACGCAAAAAGAAATGGCAAATAGTGAAACGACTTCAGAAAAAACCAACTACACTATTCCGATAGTTATTGGTGCAACTGCTGTAGGAGCGATTTTACTAGCCACAAGTTCAAAAAGTAATTAATAAACATAGAAATGAAACAAGAGTTAATAACAATTAGTTCTGCCGTTGCCGTTGGTGCGCTCTCACGAGGCATTACAGGTGTAGCGACAGAAACATCATCCAACCTAGTAAAAGGTGCGGTAAATGGTGTAGTTGCTTTTGGTGCTGGATTTTTGGCAGTAAAAGTAAAAGGGAGCGATACAAAAAGCTCGCTTATGAGAGGTTCGGCAATTGGGGTTTCCATTGCACACGGTTTGGAACTGTTTAAAAACATTATGTCTTCAGAGAAGATTGCTTCCAAATTAAGTACTGATACCACTATGGGCAGATTTATGCAAAAGGCAGCAGGATTGTCGGGAGCTGTAAATGGACTAAATGGGTACATCGATACCTATGGCAACTACCACGAAGACGGTCTAGGCGGTTACATTGATGTAAACGGCAATTATGTAGAAGACGGATTGGGCGGTTATGAGCAAGAAGCCTTAAACGGTTATTATGATGATGCAGGAAACTACTACGAGGATGGTCTTGGCGGATATATTGACGCTAATGGCGATTATGTAGAAGACGGTTTGGCAGGATATGATGAAGATGAAGAAGGATTGGGCGCATACATCGACCAAAACGGCAACTATATTTTGTAAAAAAAAGAAAATTAAAAAAAATAATTCATAAAAAAATGGAAAATAGAAATCCACAATTGCAAAGAGCAATTAAAGTCTTGGGAGCAAGACAACGCCAAACAACGCAAGCCACCAGACCACAGGCAACCAAATTAGTAGATAAAACCTTTTACCTCAATGTTAAGGTTGACGGAATGAGTGGCATTAACCAACTGGTTGATTCCAACACTAAAAAACTGGTTGGAGTAACCAATTTTGATGGCAATCTTTTAAACTCGGGGCGTGATGTTGTTATTGATTCTATCCGCACGCTGTACACCTCTGATGGAACATCGGTTGAAAACGCCAACTGGCAAAACACGGAGCGCATTCCAGCGCAATTGCAAAACGCTGATTTGAGACTTATTCAAACCAACGATATGCTTATTGATTTGCCGATGACCGATACCCAAAACTTCAAAAACGAAGACCACAGACCTATTGCCACAACCCCACTTTTAAGAGCCAAAGAGGAGTTTAAATTGGAGTTGGAATTTCCAAAAGGCGTAACTGTTCCCAATGTAAAACCGCTGTTTATGCGCTTGGAGTTC
>NZ_JAYVFH010000189.1:0-4048 GCF_043773265.1 Flavobacterium sp.
ATCCATCAACAATTGGTTGCACCGCAGTATTTCCTAAAGGTCCGTAGGCCATGTAATTAAAAAGATGCTGAAATCCAATTGGTACATTAGCGCCTAAATGTGGTGCGTCGAACGATATATATAAACGTGTATCATGGCTTAAATTATTCATTTCCATATATCTTAAAGCATAACGAGAAATTAATCCACCCATACTTGGTCCAATAACAACATTTTTTTCTGTTCCAACTTTTAATGCATTTATTTGATTGATTAATTCAACCAAAATCATAGCATTTCTTTGAATATAATCTACGCCACCATCAATAACTGTTGTAGTATTTGGTCTAGTGTAAGTTGGAAAATTTAAAATTATAATATCAAATCCTTGTGCTCTTAAATCATTAGCAAGATTTTGACCTACACCATAATTTAATAAATTGTAAATTATACTTGTATTTCTGGTGTCTCCAGGATCAAAACCATCCAATAAAAAAATAGGTTTATCAAGAACACCAGTTGTAGTATCCATAAATACTTCATATTCTCCTTTTCCATTAAATGCAGCAGTTTCGCTATAACCTTGGTACGGAATTGTAGATGAAATTGAATTTACAACATTGGGTGCTAATTGTAAATCAGTATTTTTATTCGAATTATAATTTTGATTTTCAACATCAAATGTTATTGATTCGTTTATAACTTCTCCTGTAGAAAGTGTAATTTTAAAATTGATACTATGTTTGCCATTATTTGGAAAATTAATTTTAAATGATTCGTTATTTTGAATGGTTTTCCAATTTTTAGAGCTTTCTAATTGTACTTGAACTTGTGAAATAGTTTTAGATGTAGTATTAAAAATTAAATTATCTTTTAAAATAAATGCTACATTATTAGTTTTAGATTTTTGAAGTAAAGCTCCCAAAACTGTAATAGAATGTGTCTCAAAAATAGAACCTGCAGATGATTTAGCTTCCATTTTATTTAATGCATTTAAAAATACATTTTTATTTTCAATTTCAGATGTTTTGATGGTTTCAAAATCAGATATTAAAATAGATAACGGAATTTGATTTTCTGCAAAACCAAGATTGGCTTCGTTTTTTAGAGTTTCTAATTTTGGTAATCTTTCATTAAAATCTGCACGTTGTATTTCATGGTAAACTTGTAAGAAATCATTGGTAGAAATTTTTTTTAAATTTAACTTTGTAGCATTTGACAAGGCAAAAACCCTATCATATAAAATATTAGTTTGTGTTTTATTTTTTAATAAATCGTAGGTTTTGTCTTGGCTAAAACAAGTTAAAGAAAATAAAAAAATAATAAGTAAAGTAATTTTTGACTTCATAGTTTGTTGATTTTGAGCTCCGAATATACAAAAAATTAACAATTAGAAACAAAAAAGTTCAAACTTTTTTGTTTGAACTTTTTATTAATTTATTATTTAACTTCGTGCTTAGTATTTCACACCTAGAACTTACACTTTATTCTCCCAAAAACGGATAACGATAATCCTCAGGCGTAACAAATGTTTCTTTTATAGTTCTTGGTGAAGCCCAACGCAATAAATTTAAAGCCGAACCTGCTTTATCATTAGTTCCAGAAGCTCTTGCGCCACCAAATGGTTGCATTCCTACAACTGCGCCAGTTGGTTTATCATTAATATAAAAATTTCCTGCAGCGTTTTGTAACGCTATTGTTGCTTCTTCAATGGCATATCTGTCTTGACTAAAAATAGCTCCAGTTAAAGCATATTCTGAAGTTTCGTCAACTAATTTTAAAGTTTCTACCCAATTTTTATCATCATAAACATAAATTGTCATTACTGGTCCAAAAAGTTCGGTTTCCATTGTAGCATATTTCGGGTTTGTAGTAACGATAACTGTTGGTTCAATGAAATAACCTACCGATTTATCATAATTTCCACCAACAATAATTTCGGCATCAGTATCTTTTTTGGCTTGATCTATAAAGCTTGCCAATTTATCAAACGAACCTTCGTGAATTACTGCTGTTACAAAGTTACCAAAATCTTCTGGTGAACCCATTTTCAACGATTTTACATCTGTAATTAATTGCGATTTTACATCGTTCCACAAGCTTTGAGGAATATAAGCTCTTGAAGCTGCAGAACATTTTTGACCCTGAAATTCAAAAGCACCACGAACAATTCCAGTTACAACTTGTTTCACATTGGCACTTGGATGCGCTACAATAAAATCTTTTCCACCAGTTTCACCCACAATTCTTGGATAGGTTTTATAATGATGAATGTTATTTCCAATAGTTTTCCAAATGTCTTTAAAAACATGAGTTGATCCTGTAAAATGAATTCCTGCAAAATCACGGCTTGCAAAAACAGTTTCGCTAATCATTTGTGCATCGCCAAAAACTACATTGATAACGCCATCTGGAACGCCAGCTTCTTTAAAAACATCAATAATTATTTTAGCAGAAAAAACTTGGCTGTCACTTGGTTTCCATATCACAACATTTCCCATCATTGCGGCACTTGCTGGTAAATTTGCAGCAATTGCTGTAAAATTAAATGGTGTTATGGCATATACAAATCCTTCTAATGGACGATATTCCAATCTATTCCAAACATCAGAATTAGATTTTGGTTGATCGTTATAAATTTGCGTCATAAATTCTACGTTGTAACGCAAAAAGTCAATCAATTCGCAAGACGCATCAATTTCTGCTTGAAAAATATTTTTAGATTGCGCAATCATTGTTGCTGCATTTATTTTGGCACGATATGGTCCAGCAATTAATTCGGCAGCTTTTAAAAAGATGGCTGCACGTTGTTCCCAAGCCATATTTGCCCATTTGGTTTTACTTTCTAAAGCATTGTCAATGGCTTTTTCAACGTGACTTTTTTCGGCTAAATGATACGTTCCAACACTATGTTTATGGTTGTGTGGCGCAGTCATTGTTTTGGTATTTCCTGTGCGAATTTCTTCGCTACCTATATATAAAGGAACATCGATTGTGGTGTTCCACATTTTTTTATATTCTGCAAGAACGGCTGCTTTTTCTGGAGAATTTGGTGCGTACGATTTTACTGGTTCGTTTACGGCTTTTGGTACGTGAAAAAATCCTTTTAACATTTTTATTTAGTATTAAGATTCAAGTATTAAGATTTAAAAAAGTAAAAAACGGAGTGAATTAATAAGTCTTGATACTTAATACTTCAATCTTGATACTTTTAAAATTTATACAAAAGTACGAAGGATAATTTGATTTTTTATAATGATTTAACATTGTTATTACCGTCGCCAGTTAGCCCAGACTGAAAGGAAAATCCTTTTTTTATGGCGACTATTTTTTTCTGCTCAAAAAGAACGACCGCAGGAAGTTCCTTTTTGAGTATTGAAAAAAAAGAAGCGACAATAAAAGATTTGGGATGATGGCTGGATTGGCTTTAAAAAAACTAGAAATTTAATAATATATTTCGTAAAAAGTATAACAATTGTTAAAGTGATTACAATTATTTTTGAGATGTTTTTAATATTGTAATTTTATCAAAACTTAGTAATTAATGAAAATTCCACTTTTAGCTTTTAATAATAAAGGAATTTATTGTCAACAAGCAGATGTTTATCTTGATCCGTGGCGACCTGTGAAAAATGCAATAATTACACATGGTCATGCCGATCATTCGCGTTGGGGACACGAAAATTACATTACGCACAACACCAATGTACCGATAATTAGGCATCGTTTGGGCGAAATAAATGTAACTGGAAAAGATTGGAATGAGACTTTTGTAATTAATAATGTGAAATTTTCGCTTCATCCTGCCGGACATATTATTGGAAGTGCTCAAATTAGAGTGGAACATTTGGGTGAAGTTTGGGTTTTTACTGGCGATTATAAAACCGAAGATGACGGAATTTCGGTTCCGTATGAAGTGGTAAAATGTGATACTTTTATAACAGAATGTACTTTTGGATTACCTGCTTTTAAATGGACTCCACAAGCGGAAGTGATGACAGACATTAATAATTGGTGGGCAGAAAATAGGGCAGAAGGTAAAACTTCTATATTATTCGGCTACTCTTTA
>NZ_JAYVFH010000190.1:0-9581 GCF_043773265.1 Flavobacterium sp.
TTTTGTAAAAATTTATTATTGTGATTTTTGTTAGTTCTAGTAAAGATATAAACCAAAGAAAGTAGCGCAAAAAAAGAAATCATCAAATACCATTTTAACTCATAGTATTCAAAACTTTTTAAGATTAAATTATAAGGTAAAAATATTATCATGAAATTTATTTATAATTAAATTTGACTTTAATAGTTGACCAAACAATAAATATAATGAATTTATTTTACAACCAACCTAAAATTCTTTTTATTAATTTTAATTTATCTTTGTATGGTGCATATCTAAGAGGTAAATCTAGCCAAGTAGCTTTTATTACAATTGATTTTTTGTGTGAAAAAGCATCAAAACTTTTTTTACCATGATAAGAACCAATTCCAGAATTCCCGACACCGCCAAATGGCAAACGTTTGTTAGAAAAATGAATTACAGTATCATTAATGCATCCACCACCAAAAGAATATTTTTTTAATATAGCTTTTGCCCAAGTTTTATTATTTGAAAAAACATATAATGACAATGGTTTTTCATATTTAGAAATTATGGTTTCAATTTCTGTTTCATTTTTATAACTAATTATTGGTAAAATTGGACCAAATATTTCATCTTTCATAACTAAACTATCCATTTTAGATTCGTCTAGTAGTGTAGGAGCAATATAATTATCTAATAGATTGTTTTGTCCTCCAAATAAAATTGTTTCATTTTCTAAAAACTCACTTAATCTTTCCCAGTTTTTTTTATTTACAATTCTAGCAAAATCAGAAGAAGTTTCAGGATTTTCTCCATAGGCAAGAACTATTTCTTCTTTTATCGCTGCTATAATTTTAGATTTTACATTTGTGTGAACTAATAAATAATCTGGTGCGATACAAGTTTGACCTGCATTTATAAATTTTCCCCAAACTATTCGTTTAGCAGTGAGTTTTATATTGCAATTTTTATCAATAATACATGGGTTTTTTCCGCCAAGTTCTAGTGTTACTGGTGTCATAAATTCAGCAGCAGCTTTTGCAACAATTTTTCCAATTGAAACACTTCCTGTAAAGAAAATATAATCCCAACGTTGTTTTAGCAGTTTTTGAGAAACATCAATTCCTCCTTCAACAACTTCTACATGGTTTTTATTAAAAACTTCTGAAACTATTTTTAAAATAATTTTTGAAGTATTTGGTGTTAATTCGGATGGTTTTAATATTACTTGGTTTCCTGCAGCAACAGCAGCTATCAATGGACAAAGTGCTAATTGATATGGATAATTCCATGGTGCAATAATCAATACTTTTCCGAAGGGTTCACTTAAAATATAATCTGATGATGGAAAATTTATAATCGATGGAAAAATATTTTTAGGTTTTGTCCAATTATTTATGTTTTTAATAGTATGCTTTAAATCTGAAACAACATAACTTGTTTCTGTTATAATTGATTCAAATTCTGGTTTTTTAAAATCATTATATAATGCAGAAACAATTTGGTTTTCGTATTTTACAACAACATTAAGTAGTTGCTTTAACTTATCTTTTCTATAACTAACACTTGTTTTATATTCCATATTTTATAAAAATGCCCATCTAAAACCTGTATAAAAATCGGCTTGTTTACTATCATTAATTAATGCTGTAATTATTGAACCAGAACCAATATAGAAACCACCAACTCTAAAACCCAATCCGGTATTAAAACCAGATATTTCTGAACTACTAAATGGTGCAAAAACTTCAAAAAAACCTGCGTTAAATCTTGGTGTTATTGTTAGAATATTTTGTGCAGTAATTTGATCATTTGCATTGTTGTCATTTAGTTTTTGTTGCAAAAAACCTGTAACATAAAATGAAGAAATAAGTTTAACATCAGCATATAATGAAATTGTAGTTGGTAGTTTTACTTTAAAATCTTTTTTCTCGGCTTCAATTTTATCCAAATAACCTTCGTTAATTAATATAGTTTCAATTTGCTGAAGATTATCAATGTTTTCAAATTGATTTAAGTTTAATCCTTGCGGATCATTAATTGTAGATTGAATGTTTAAAACATAATTTGTAGAAAAATTATTGTCATCTTTAAAAGTCATTGCTCCAATGTTCTTTATCGATAAACCTACATTTAGTTTGTATTTATTTTGATTTTTTTTAGGGTTTGATTCTGGGGTATCTTTCCATTGATAATTGATTCCGATATCTCCAGAAAAACCATTTAAACTTCCAAAAACAGATTTAGAATAATCATTAAAATTAGAAAAACTCTCGGCTAATCCGCCAGAATAAGTAATATTTAAATTAGCAGTTGTATTATTAAGATAAGCTTGTCCTGCTGTGTTAGTTATTGTTCCATTAAATTTATCTAATCCTAAATTTGAATATGAACCTGGAAATAGCAATTTAAAAGTTGCACCTATATTAACTTTATGAGTTGAATCGTTTAATAAATTAGTTGCTGCAGACAAGCCAATTTCACCCCAAGTTGTTCCGTTTAACCTTTGATTATAATCGTTATTTATTGTGGTTGAACCCAATATGCTATTTAATCCCGAATTTACTAGCGCATCACCAAGATGAGTATCAACATCAACAATATCTAGCTTTCCTGAAGCTTTTGAAGTAATTGCAATTGCCCAATTTTTGGTTTTCATAGCAAAACTCGGACCATAAATTTCTCCATCAATTCTAAAATTTACAGGTTCATTTCCTGTAAATATTAATGTTTCCAAATTCTTTCCAGTTAATATATCGTTAAACCCAATTTTATTATTAGAAACATTAAAACTTGTTCCCAAAATACTGGCTTCAAACTTGTTAGACATATTCATTAACTCTGCAGGATTGTTTGTGCCCGAAATTATACCAACTCGGCTCGAAGTATTTAAACCAGCAAAATGCTCTTGTGAAAATGAATTAATTGCAAAAAATGCAGTTATGAATAAAATGGCTCTTTTCATGATTTTTTTGTAAATATAATTATACTTGTTAAAAATAAACTTATATATTAAACTAGATTTGTTATATAATTAGCATAAATTCCATATTGTATCATTTGGTGTAGGAGCAATAATATTAATGATTTCTTTGGACACAGGATGAATAAATATTAATTTTCTAGCATGCAAATGTATTCCACCATCTTGATTGCTTCTGTCAAAACCATATTTTAAATCACCTTTTATAGAACATCCAATTGATTGTAATTGCGCTCTAATTTGATGATGCCGACCCGTATGAAGATTAATCTCTAAAACAAAATAATTATCTAATTCTTTAATTGTTTTATAATCTAAACTTGCTAGTTTGCTATCTGGAACTTCTTTTAAATGTGCTTTTGATGTGTTGTTTTTTTCATTTCTTTTTAAGTAATGAATAAGTTTATCTTCTTTTTTAGTGGGTTTGTTTTTAACAACTGCCCAATAGGTTTTTTGGGTTTCTCTATTACTAAAAAGCTCATTTAATCTTGTTAATGCCTTGCTAGTTTTTGCAAAAACAACTATTCCGGTTGTTGGTCTGTCTAGTCTGTGAACCACACCAAGAAACGCATCGCCAGTTTTATTATATTTTTCTTTTATATAATCTTTTACAATTTCAGAAAGTGGTTTGTCTCCAGTTTTATCACCTTGTACAATATCTCCAACACGTTTGTTTATTATAATTATGTGATTATCTTCATAAAGAATTTGAAGATTTTCTTTAGTAGAAACGATTTTTTCTGCCATTTTATTGTTGCCAATTATCTAATATTGTTCACTTGTATTAGGAAAATCTTTACTCTTAACATCGGCAACATAATTTCCAATTGCTTTAGTCATTTGATCATATAAATCTAAATAGCGGCGTAAAAACCTTGGACTAAATTCGTTGTTCATTCCCAACATATCATGAATTACTAAAACTTGTCCATCAACTCCGCCACCAGCTCCAATTCCGATAACTGGAATTGAAATACTTTTAGCTACTTTTTCGGCTAGTGCTGCAGGAATTTTTTCTAAAACTAAAGAAAAACATCCTAATTTTTCAAGTAATTTAGCATCTTCTAATAATTTTTCTGCTTCTTCTTCTTCTTTAGCTCTAACAGTGTAAGTTCCAAATTTATAAATTGATTGAGGTGTTAAACCTAAATGTCCCATTACAGGAATTCCTGCTGCCAAAATTCTTTTTATTGATTGTTTAATTTCGCTTCCACCTTCCATTTTTACAGCGTGGCCACCACTTTCTTTCATGATTCTAATAGAAGAACGTAGGGCTTCTTTTGGATCAGACTGGTAACTTCCAAATGGTAAATCTACAACAACTAAAGCTCTTTCAATTGCACGAACAACTCCAGATGCATGATAAATCATTTGGTCTAAAGTAATTGGCAAAGTCGTTTCGTGTCCAGCCATAACATTACTTGCAGAATCACCTACAAGAATTACGTCAACACCAGCAGTATCAACAATTTTTGCCATGGTGTAATCATAAGCTGTTAACATAGAAATTTTTTCGCCATTAGCTTTCATTTCTATCAATGATTTGGTTGTAATTCTTTTGTAATCTTTTTTGGCTACTGACATTTTGAATAAATTAAGATTGTAAAAGTAATAAATTCGATTAGTTTTGTAATAAATAGATTTGAAAATAAAATTAAATATATTAATTAACAAAATGACATACATGAAAAATGCGATTTTATTAATTTGGTTGTTATTAACTAAGGTATTATTCGCACAAGAAAAATCAGATTTAAAAGTTTCCTTCTCGGGTTTTGTAGAAACATATTATTCCTATGATTTTAATGAAAATTTAGATGCTACAAAGTTGCCATTTATGTATAATTATAACCGCCATAATGAGTTTAATTTGAATATTGGTTTACTTCGTGCAAAGGTTGAATATGAAAATACTTATGCTATATTGTCTTTACATTCAGGAACATATGTAGATGATAATTATTCTAATGAGAAAATGAAATATATCAATGAAGCTTATGTTGGATTAATTTTAGATAAAGACAAAAGACACAGTATAGAAGTAGGAATTCTACCAAGTTATATTGGGTTTGAAACCGCAAATTCGGCTTCAAATTTAACATTAACACGTTCTATCTTGGCTGAAAATTCACCTTATTTTATGACAGGAATAAAATATAATTACAAACCATCAGATAAATGGAATTTTGCTGCTTTGGTAACCAATGGTTGGCAAAGAATAAACAAACCACAAAATGATGTCCTGCCATCATTTGGAACTCAAGTTGTTTATAAATCATCTTCAAAATCAACTTTAAATTGGAGCACATTTATCGGAAAAGAATTCAATGGAATTAATTATACTATGCGCTATTTTAGTAATTTATATTGGGATAAAAAATGGAATGACAAATGGCGAACAATATTAGGTTTTGATTATGGTTTGCAAGATGTAAATTTAACTAATGATAAATCCTCATCTTGGTTAAGTCCGGTTTTTATTGCACAATATTCAATAAATCAGAAATGGCAAACCGCTTTTAGAACAGAATATTATCAAGATGAAAAAAACATAATTATTGCTACAGTTGATGAATTTAAAACACTTGGATTATCATTAAACTTTGATTATTTGCCAAATTCTAAAGTAAAATTTAGAACTGAAGCTCGTTATTTTAATAGCACAAAAGAGGTGTATGTAAAAGGTACAGAAGTTGTAGATTCAAATTTTTTTTTGACAACTAGTTTAAGTTTTGAGTTTTAATACGGCAACTTTCAATTCTATAAATCTTGGAATTCTGATATTATAATTCATAATTGTATAATTTAAATGGATGATTTTACACTTAATTTTACTAAAATAATTCATATAAATTAAAAGTTATGAAAAATCAAGATTTAGGTTCTAAAAAAATGAACAACAAGCAAAGTAATAATGATGATTTATTAGGTGTTACTATGCAAAATCATACTGGTTCTTTAATGAAATCAGAAATTGAAGTTGATAAAAATGGTGTAAGAAAAGTGGTTGAAAGAGCTCGAAACACTAATCATGATAAGGAAAATCATGAAGTTTCTACAGATAAAAATTTAAGCACAAAACCAAGCACTGCATCAGAAGCTATAGGAAAAAAAATGGTAGAAAATAAGGATAAAAATTTTGATATTACACCAAATCGTTACCCAAATTCTAGTCCAGAAAATAAAGAAAATAGAGGAAATTTGTAATTAACAATCTGACATGTTAACAGCAATTGCTAATCCACCTTCAGACGTTTCTTTGTATTTAGAATTCATGTCTTTAGCAGTTTGCCACATAGTATCAATAACTTTATCTAGTGGAACTTTGGCATTTTTAGCATCGGTTTCCATGGCTAATTCAGCTGCGTTTATGGCTTTTATTGCACCCATTGTATTTCTTTCGATACACGGAATTTGAACTAAACCACCAATAGGATCACAAGTTAATCCTAAATGATGTTCCATAGCAATTTCGGCTGCCATTAATACTTGATCTGGTGTTCCGCCCATAACTTCAACCAATGCTGCTGCTGCCATAGCTGATGAAACTCCTATTTCTGCCTGACATCCACCCATTGCAGCAGAAATTGTGGAACCTTTTTTAAAAATACTACCAATTTCACCAGCAACCATCAAGAATTGTTTGATTTCTTTTTCGCCAGCTTGATGATTTTCTATAACCAAATAATACATTAAAACTGCTGGAATTACACCAGCACTTCCATTAGTTGGTGCGGTTACAACTCTTCCCAATGCAGCATTTACTTCATTTACAGCAAGTGCAAAACAGGAAACCCATTTAAGTATTTGACGAAATTTAACTTCGGTTTTTCTAATTTCTTCCAACCATTCTTGAGGATTAGAATAATTTGCCAAACCAATTAATCCTTGGTGCATGTCAAAAGCACGACGTCTTACATTTAAGCCACCAGGAAGAATTCCTTCACTATGACAACCAATGTACATACATTCTAACATTGTTTTCCAAATTCTAATTAATTCGTGATCAATTTCGGTTTCAGTTCGCATTGATTTTTCATTTTCAAAAACAATTTCTGAAATGGATTTATTTTCTTGAATTGTATAATTTAAAAGTTCTTCTGCATTTTGAATTGGAAATGGAAATTTTCGTTTTATTTCAGATTTATTTTTAGCATTGATACGTTCTTCTTTTACTACAAATCCGCCACCAATAGAATAAAAAGTAGCACAATATTCTTTATCATTATCATAAAAAGCTGTAAACTTTAATCCATTAGCGTGAAAAGATAAAAAGTTTTTATTGAAAACAATGTCTTGTAAAAAGTAAAACGGAATTTTATTTTGGTTGCCCAAATTGATTTCGTTAGTATCTTCAATTTTTTTAATAATTCCTGCAATATCTTGAATAGGAATGTATTCTGGATCTTGACCTGAAAGTCCTAACATTAAAGCTAAATCAGTTGCGTGACCTTTACCAGTTAAAGAAAGTGAACCATATAAATCTACTTTTACACGAGTTACTCTATTCAAAAGGGTTTCAGATTTTAATTCAGATAAAAAACGTTCAGCAGCGCGCCAAGGTCCAAGTGTGTGTGAACTAGATGGTCCAACACCAATTTTTAACATATCAAAAACCGAGATGCATTCTTCCATAAACTATATCGTTTTAGTTGAGCAAATATATACTAAAGATTTAAAATAAAAGTATCTTTGAAATGTCTAAACATATTATATGACTTCTATCCATTTCAATAAAAAATACTTCCTTTTCTTTACAATACTTTTTATTACAGAAGTTCTTATTGCATTATACATTCACGATGATTTCATTAGACCGTTTTTTGGAGATTACTTAGTCGTATTTTTAGTGTATTGCTTTATTATGAGTTTTATTAATTCAAATAAATATAGAATTGCTTTTGGAGTTTTGGTTTTTGCTTTTGCAATCGAATATATACAATATATTGATTTTGTTTCAACTATAGGATTGCAAAAATCTAAATTGGCTTCTACTATAATTGGAACTTCTTTTTCTGTTGAAGATTTGGTTATTTACATCTTAGCATTTGTATCAATAATAAGTTTAGAAAGTATTTTTGATAAATATAATTATAAATAAATGTCAGTTTGTCATATTAATTTATGTCATCAATTAATTAAACTGACAATTTACAAAGTTTTATGCAATGGCATAATCATTGCTTTTTGACACTCGAGTTATAAAACTGAAATTTTCTAAAATTAATTAAATATAAAAATGGGAAAAATAATTGGAATTGATTTAGGTACAACCAACTCCTGCGTTTCTGTAATGGAAGGTCAAGAAGCAGTAGTAATCCCTAACTCAGAAGGAAAAAGAACGACACCATCTATCATTGCATTTGTTGAAGGTGGCGAAATTAAAGTGGGTGATCCAGCTAAAAGACAAGCTGTGACTAATCCAACTAAAACGATTGGTTCTATCAAACGTTTTATGGGACATACTTTTTCTGAAACTACAGAAGAAGCGAAAAGAGTACCTTATTCAGTAGTAAAAGGTGACAACAATACGCCACGAGTTGATATCGATGGTCGTTTATATACAGCACAAGAATTGTCAGCAATGACACTTCAAAAAATGAAAAAAACTGCTGAAGACTATTTGGGTCAAACAGTTACAGAAGCAGTTATTACTGTTCCTGCTTACTTTAACGATGCACAACGTCAAGCTACAAAAGAAGCTGGAGAAATTGCTGGTCTTAAAGTAATGAGAATTATCAATGAGCCAACTGCTGCGGCATTAGCTTATGGATTAGACAAAAAAGGAACCGATCAAAAAATTGCAGTTTACGATTTAGGTGGTGGAACTTTTGATATTTCTATCCTTGAATTAGGTGATGGAGTTTTTGAAGTTTTATCTACAAATGGTGATACGCACTTAGGTGGAGACGATTTTGACCAAACTATCATTGACTGGTTGGCAGATGAATTTAAAGCTGAAGAAGGAATTGACTTGAGACTAGATCCAATGTCATTACAAAGAATTAAAGAAGCTGCTGAAAAAGCTAAAATTGAATTATCATCTTCTGCGGAAACTGAAATCAATTTACCTTATGTAACAGCTACTGCTTCTGGACCAAAACACTTAGTGAAAAAATTATCTAGAGCTAAATTCGAGCAATTATCAGATTCTTTAGTAAAACGTTCAATGGAACCAGTTGCTAAAGCGTTGAAAGATGCAGGTTTATCTACATCAGATATTGACGAAGTTATCCTTGTTGGTGGTTCTACAAGAATGCCAAGAATTGCTGACGAAGTTGAAAAATTCTTTGGTAAAAAAGCATCTAAAGGAGTTAATCCTGATGAAGTTGTTGCAATTGGAGCAGCTATTCAAGGTGGAGTTTTATCTGGAGATGTAAAAGATGTATTGTTACTTGACGTTACACCTTTATCTTTAGGAATTGAAACTATGGGTGGAATTATGACTATTTTGATTGAATCAAATACTACTATTCCAACTAAAAAATCTCAAATTTTCTCTACAGCTGCCGATTCTCAACCAACTGTTGAACTACACGTTCTTCAAGGTGCAAGAGCAATGGCTGCCGATAATAAAACTATCGGTCGTTTCAACTTAGATGGTATTCCACCAGCACCAAGAGGAGTTCCTCAA
>NZ_JAYVFH010000191.1:0-18059 GCF_043773265.1 Flavobacterium sp.
TATATAGTTAATTGGTTAAAAACTTATGCTATTAACGCAAAAGTTAATGGTTTTATTGTAGGAATTTCTGGCGGAATTGATTCGGCAGTTACCTCAACACTTTGTGCGCAAACTGGTTTACCAACATTATGTATAGAAATGCCTATACACCAATCACAAAGCC
The DNA here is from genome assembly GCF_043773265.1 of Flavobacterium sp. Taxonomy (GTDB): domain Bacteria; phylum Bacteroidota; class Bacteroidia; order Flavobacteriales; family Flavobacteriaceae; genus Flavobacterium. The sequence continues at coordinate 164 of NZ_JAYVFH010000191.1, forward strand.
AAGTAAATAGAGGAATCGAACATATTGAACAATTAAAATCACGTTTTAAAAATGTTAGTAATGTTGTGGCAGATTTAACCCCAATTTATGAATCATTTAAAAATGAAGTGCCAAAAAGTGAAAATGAAATTAAATATAATTTATCGTTAGCCAATACAAGAGCAAGATTAAGAATGACAACATTGTACTATTTTGCTGGCATTCATGGCTATTTAGTTGCTGGAACAGGAAATAAAGTTGAAGATTTTGGTGTTGGTTTTTACACAAAATATGGCGATGGCGGTGTAGATTTGAGTCCGATTGCTGATTTAATGAAAAGTGATGTTTATGCGCTTGGTGACTATTTAAAAATTCCAGATTCTATATTAGTTGCAGCACCAACTGATGGTTTATTTGGAGATAATAGAACAGATGAAGATCAACTTGGTGCTAGTTATGAAGAGTTAGAGTGGGCAATGCTTGAAGATGAAAAAGGAAGTTTAACTGTTGACTATTCTGACAGAAAAAAAGTTGTTTTTGAAATCTATAAAAGATTAAATTTTGTAAACAAACATAAGATGTTAGCTATTCCTGTTTGTAACATTCCAAAATCTTACAAATATTAAATTAACAATTATTTATTGTTATTTCTATTTTTTCACTAACTTTACGAGTATTTTGAATCCTAAAAAATTAAAATTATGATAAATGTTTGTCTTGCCGATAATTACCCAGTGGTACATTATGGCGTAAAATCATATTTTAAAGACCATCCAGAAATTAGTGTGGTTTCTAATGTTGGGAGTTTTTACATGGTGCCAGATGCATTAAGAAACAAGGAAATTAATGTTTTAGTTATTGACCTTGAACTTGATGGATTAAAAAGCATCTATGAATTGAAAGCTATCGTTAAGAATTTTCCAACTACAAAAGTGTTGATTTTTACAAATTTGAATGAGCAAATTTATGCTCCAAATGCTATAAAAGCTGGTATTGCTGGTTTTGTTCACAAGTCTGCAAAACTGGAAACTCTTGGTACATCAATTATAAGAGTCCATCAAGGAATCATTATGTTGAGTGATAGTATAAAGAAAAGTTTAGCTCTTATTTCTAAGCAAAATAAAAGTGAACGATTGTATAGAAAACTATCTAATAGAGAAATTGAGGTTCTTCGTTACCTAAGCGATGGAAAGAAAAATAATGAAATTTCTAAAGTTTTGGGCTTGAATGAAAAAACTATTTCTACTTACAAATTGCGTCTTTTGCAAAAATTAAATGTAACAAATCTTGTAGATTTAGTTAATAAAGCAAAAACATTGGATATTGTTTAAAAAAAAATCTAAGTTTTTAAATTCCAAATTCCAATTTTAATGATTGGAATTTGGAATTTTTTTTTTGGAATTTTCTAATTATGTCTAGAAATTACTCTTCCAAGTTTTTTAGAAAACATGTTGGTAAGCTCATTGTAATCTCTAACTCCAGATAAAACTTCGCTATTGTCTACTTCTATTTCATTAGAAAGTGAAGATTGTAATTCTTTAATAATTTTACTAACCAATAACCATCTTAAAGATAAAATGGTTTCAGAAACATATTGACTTATTGTTTTGTCTTTTGCTTTTACAAAGATGTTTTTAGCTTCCCAATTATCTAAAGAATATCTTTCGTCATTCATTAAAATAGAAGTTACTTCTTGTGATGATTCTGGAGTTAATTGTGATAAATATTTTTCAATTTCAAATGTTTCATTAAGATTAAAATAATTTATTAATTCATTATAAATGCTTTTGAATAAAGGATTTGCAAGTTCGGTTTCGTCTTCTTGTAAACTCAAAAAAATACGTTGATATACTTTGTATTTCTTCATGAGTTTTTCTTCTATCATTTCGCCTTTTTCATTGGTTTTTAGCAAAATGTCTTCGAATTCTTCTTCAACATTTCCGTAAATAAGTAGAATTTCTATGATTTTATGTTCGAGTTCATATTGAATATCTATCGTTGGAGCAACTATTGGATTTTCGTTTTTATGAACTTCAAAAGCAGTTTGCACAGAAGTTTCGTTATTCTTTAGTTTTTTTCCTAATTCGTTTATATCTTTTTTTACAAGCTGCGCCAATGTATTAAAAAGAACTTCTTCAGAAATATCCATAATTCTGGACGTTTCTTTTATGTAAACTTCACGTTTTATTCTATCTGGAATTTTAGAAATACTGGCAACCATATCTCTAATTAAATCGGCTTTTTTTATTGGATCATTTTTGGCATCTTTCATTAAAAGTGATGCTTTAAACTGAATAAAATCCATTGCATTTTCATCTAGATATGCAATTAAATCTTGCAATGGTGTTTTTTTGGCAAAACTATCTGGATCTTCACCATCTGGAAAAGTACAAACCTTAACGTTCATTCCTTCTTCTAGAATTAAATCGATTCCTCTAATTGAAGCTCGAAGTCCTGCAGCATCACCATCAAAGAGTACAGTTACGTTTTTTGTCAATCTGTTTATTAAACGAATTTGATCTGGCGTTAATGCAGTTCCTGATGAAGAAACTACGTTTTCGATTCCAGCTTGATGCATTTGAATTACATCGGTGTAACCTTCAACCAAAAAACAATTGTCTAATTTGGCAATGGCTTGTTTGGCATGAAAAATTCCATATAAAACTTTGCTTTTATGATATAAATCACTTTCTGGCGAGTTTAAATATTTGGCTGCTTTTTTATCTTGAGTTAAAATTCTACCTCCAAATCCCAAAACTCTTCCTGACATAGATTGAATTGGAAACATAACACGACCTTTAAACCTATCAAATTGTTTGTCTTCACCAACAATGGTTAATCCTGTTTTTTCTAGAAATTCTAATTTATATCCTTTTCCCAATGCTTCTTTGGTTAATGCGTCCCAAGTTGTTGGCGAATATCCTAAACTGAATTTTTTGATGGTTTCATTTGTAAAACCTCGTTCTTTAAAATAGGTTAAGGCAATTGCTTTTCCTTCTTCAGAATTTAAAAGTATGTCTTGAAAATAGTTACTTGCAAATTCTGAAACTAAAAACAAACTTTCTTTTTCGCTTGCAATTTCTTTTTCTTCATTTGACAATTCTGTTTCTTCAATTTCAATATTGTATTTTTTGGCTAAAAATCTAATTGCTTCTGGATAAGTAAACTGTGAATGTTCCATTATAAAAGCAACAGCATTACCACCTTTTCCTGAAGAAAAATCTTTCCAAATGCCTTTGGCAGGCGAAACCATAAACGATGGTGATCGTTCATCAGAAAACGGACTCAATCCTTTGAAGTTACTTCCAGCACGTTTTAATTGAACAAAATCGCCAATGACTTCTTCAACTCGAGCAGCTTCGTAAACTTTGTCTATGGTTTCTTTGGTTATCAAAAATTTTAGTTTAAAATTGTTTAAAGTTTAAGGGTTTAAAGTTACCAATTTTTAAATAAAAAAACCTACAAGGTTAATGAAAACCTTGCAGGTTGCAATATAAATAACCCAACAAGTTTTAATTAAAATCGAATCTTACTCCTACTGAAACATTATTTTGTTTTACAACATTGTTTTCGAACATTGGATTTAAATCATATTTTAGATACAAACTAGTTTCTTGAAAACCCAGATATGCACTAACTCCATAAATAAAATTATTAACATTGAAATCTCCTTTAGCTTTTAGTATAAAGTTTTGATCATCATCTTCAAATTTTTGAAATTGTTTAGACTTGATTCTTAATCCTGCATAACCTCCAAAACCTAAACGTACACTTTTGTGTGATTTAAATATTTGTTTATCATCTTTCATTTTTGTTTTAGAAAAGTCAAATTCTAAATGCAATGGTGCAACTAAATATACATTTCTAAAACGTGAATCTTTTAAATCTATAGTGCTTGTTTGTAAAACGGTTTGGTCGCCAGTTTTTACAAAAATTCTATTATCTGTTGGACGCAAATTATTATACATCAATGACAAACCATATTTTAAATGTAAAAGATTATTTTTTTCTAATATTCTAGTGTTAAAAGTTGTTCCCCATTCGTAAAAATGTGATCCTAAATATCTAAAATCTGAATTGGTAGCTTTTCCATCTGTTACTAAATTATTTAATCCTGTAGCAAAAACAAATTGCGAAGTGGTTCTTTTTTCAGAAACATTTGCCAATGAATCTCTGTATTTTTGATGTTTTTCTTTGTTTTCTCCTGTTGATTTAGAAAAAACAAAAATTTGATTTGGTTTGTAACTTTCTTCTAGTTTTCCGTCAACTTTTTCTTGAACTAGACTTCTTAATTCTTCTTGAAGTGCTGCTACTTTGTTTTCGATGTTGGTTGCTCTCACTTTAGCAAGTTGTTGCTTGCTATTATCGGCTTGCTCGGTAGTGATTTTTCCTTTATCTAGTTGAACATTAACTTCTTCTACTTCTTTTTTTAATGCTTCTTTCTCGTTTTTAGTAATAGTTTCAATTTTTATTGCTATTGCTTTTGCTCTTGCTTCAAATGTGGTTTCTTGTGCTATCATTTTGCTTGCAAAAAGCAATAGAATTAGTGCTAAGTAAATTGTTAAATTCCTCATTGTGTTTGATTTTTAAATGATTAATGATTGTTATTCTTGATTTCTTGTAGCCAATGCTACTTTTACTTCTCGGTAATTTTTGTTGATTTTTTTAATTACTTTTTCTCTAAAAGTTTGATTTAATTCTCCGTCGACTTGAGAAAGCAAACTGTTTGGATTAACTGTAATTGTTGCTTTTCTTTCTGTTTTTTTAGTACTTTCTACTGTTGATAATAAATCATCAACATTAACTACAATTGGCTTTGAAATAATAATTTTTTCTTGAGTTGAAAAATAATGCAAGTCTTTCTGAGCTATTATTTCATTAGTTTGAAATTCGATTTCTTTTTCATAATTAATGATTGGATTAACTATTGTTTTTTGATTGATGATTAATTGATTGGTTTTTTCAGTTTGATGTTTTTGGCTTGTAGATTGAACTAATTGTTGTTTCTCTTGAATAGTACCTTTATTATTATTATTAAACTTTTCTTCTATTGGATGCGTTTTTTTAAATACAGAATCTTTTACAATTTCTTTGGTTACAATTGTATCATCTGTTGAAATACTTGTTTTTTCTTGATTTAAGAAAAACAAACCAAGTGATATAAATACCAAAATGCTTGCAGCAATTCCAATAAATTGAAATGACAGAAAAGAAAAACGTTTTGTTTTTTTTTCTTCGGCAACAGATAACATTGCATCTAATCTATCCCAAGCCATTTCGGTTGGTTTTATTTCTCGAGAATTTAATTTCTCTTTTATTTGATGTTCTAATTTATTGAGTGCCATTTGTGTAATTTTTTAACTTGTTTACTTGTTCTTGCAACATTTTTCGAGCATGTGATAATTGGGATTTTGATGTTCCTTCATTAATTCCTAACATTGTTGCAATTTCTTGATGCTTAAATCCTTCTATACAATATAAATTGAAAACCATTTTATATCCATCTGGTAAATTATCAATTAAAAACTGAATTTCATCAACAGAAAACTGGCTTTCAATATTATTAAATCGTTCTTCAAAAAAATCTTCATCTTCAATAAACTTAACTTTCTTTTGAACTCTAATAAAAGAGATACATTCGTTTATCATTATTCTTCTAATCCAACCTTCGAAACTGCCTTTGTGTTCAAAATTTTTTAAATTGGTAAACACTTTCATAAAAGCAGTAATCATAATGTCTTCGGCTTCGTGGATATCTTTAATGTATTGGCGGCAAACACTTAACATTTTTGGAGAAAATTTAGAATAAATCTTATGTTGTGCATGACGATTATTCTCGACAGCCAGTTCGATTAATTCTTTTTCTTCTTGATGTAAGTTGATTACTTTCATGACTCAGTGTTCAGTATTCAGTTTTTAGTGTTCAGTTATTCGCATTAAAAACGGTCTTCTATTAGCATAGACGATTGTAGTTGTAAAATGGTTGCATGAATTGGTAAAAATAAATAAAAATATTTTTAATTAATTGAATTGCAACGATTTAAAATATAATTATTTTAAAAATTATTTTGTGAGATTCCTACGGAATGACAAACTATGTGTATAAACTAGGTAAAACCGAATACTAAAAACTGAATACTATTTCTTTCTTTCAATAACGTAGTTTACCATCAATATCAAACTATCTTTATAAGTAGAATTTGGAAAATCTTGAATTAAAGTTAATGCTTCTTGCTGAAACTGAATCATTTTATTTTCGGCATACGAAAGTCCGTTTTTGTCTTTAACAAATTGAATAACTTCTTTGACACGTTTTTTGTCTTTGTTGTGATTTTTGATAGAATTGATGCACCAACTTTTTTCTTTGGCAGAACAATTATTCAATGCATATATCAACGGAAGTGTCATTTTTTGTTCTTTGATGTCAATTCCTGTTGGTTTACCAATTGCTTCATCTGTATAATCAAATAAATCATCTTTTATTTGAAAAGACATTCCAATTAGTTCACCAAATTTTCGCATAGTTTCAACTTTTACTTCATCATTAGAAACCGATTTTGCTCCAAGTGCACAACAAGCAGCAATTAAAGTTGCTGTTTTTTGTCGAATAATTTCATAATAAATTTCTTCGGTGATATCAAGTTTTCTGGCTTTTTCTATTTGAAGTAATTCGCCTTCACTCATTTCTCTTACGGCAACTGATATAATTTTCAGCAAATCAAAATCGCCATAATCAATAGAAAGCAACAATCCTTTAGACAACAAATAATCACCAACAAGAACTGCAATTTTGTTTTTCCAGAGTGCATTTATTGAGAAAAAACCTCTTCTGCGATTACTATCATCTACAACATCATCATGAACTAAAGTTGCAGTATGTATCAGTTCAATAACACAAGCACCACGATAAGTTCTTTCGTCTACATGTCCATCAGAGAGCATTTTGGCGGTAAGAAAAACAAACATTGGTCGCATTTGTTTTCCTTTTCTGTTTACAATATAATAGGTAATTCGATTTAAAAGTGCTATTTTTGATGACATTGATTGATAGAACTTTTTTTCAAAAAGCTCCATTTCAAGAAGAATGGGTTGTTTTATTTGCGAAATAATATTCATTGGTTTCAAAGATACAACATTGACTATTTTGAAAAAAAATAATTTCAATTAAACCTTTTCGTTTTATGATAGTCTTAACATTAAACTAAAAACTTTAAAAATATGAAAACAACAAAATTTATCTTAGCATTAGCATTTGTTTTTTTAACATTTAGCTGTAATAAAGAAGACAATAACGGTTCGACAATTTCTTCAAATGAAGTGGCTATGAACGCAAAAATGGACATTGCAAATGATGATGTTTCTAAAATTGTAGAAGATCAACTTACAACTAGTGATGGTATTTCTGGAAAACTTGTGCCAGCAACTTCTCTATTTTTACCAGATTGCGCAACTGTTACAAGAGTTCCAGACTTTGGAACTGTTATCACTCCTGGAACATTAATTACTAAAACAATTGATTTTGGAACAACTGGTTGTGCGCTTCCAAACGGAAATGTTTTAAAAGGAATTATTGTTATTACATTTACTTATCAACCAGATGCAACATCGCATACAGTTACTTATACTTTCAACAACTTTTTTCATAACGCAATTGAATTTGATGGCACAAAAACTTTTACTAGAGTTATGGCAACAAGTGCTGCAAACCCAAATATTCATCCAATTGTAACTATGAATATGGATATGACAGCAACTTTTCCTGGTGGCGAAGTTGTAACAAGAGTTGGAACGAGAGTAAGAGAGATTATTGAAGGTTACTCTACTGCAATTTGGTTGGATAATATTTATGAAGTTACAGGAAGTTGGGTTACTACTTTTCCGAGTGGTTCGGTTCAAACTAGTACAATTACAACACCTTTAAGAATAAGAATGAATTGTCCAAATATTGTGAGAGGAATTATTACAATTGTTAGAAATAGCAATACTGCAACTTTAGATTATGGAGTTGGAGAATGTGATAATATTGCATTGTTAACTTTAAACGGAACAACTACAACAATTATTTTAGGGAATTAATTTCTTTAAAAGAAATAAAAATGGCACTACATATTATAATTGTAGCGCCATTTTTTTTATGATTTATTTGCAAGTTGACCACAAGCAGCATCAATATCTTTGCCTCGACTTCTTCTTACTTTTACAACAATACCAACTTTTTGTAATTCAGAAATATATAAATTTACAGCTTCTTCTGATGCTTGTTGAAACTCACCATCATCTATTGGATTATATTCTATTAAATTGACTTTGCAAGGAACATATTTACAAAATTTTACAAGTGCTGCAACTGCATCTTTATTGTCGTTTATTCCTTTCCAAACTACATATTCATAAGAAACTTTGCTTTTGGTTTTTTGATACCAATATTCTAACGATTCTCTTAAATCTTTTAAAGGAAAATTGGATGAAAAAGGCATGATTTTAGCTCTAACCTCATCAATTGCTGAATGTAATGAAACTGCCAATTTAAATTTTACATCATCATCTGCCATTTTTTTAATCATTTTTGGAATTCCAGATGTAGAAACCATAATTCGTTTTGGCGACATTCCCAAACCTTCGTTAGATGTTATCATATCAATTGCTTTGATAACATTGTTATAGTTCATTAATGGTTCTCCCATTCCCATAAAAACAATATTAGAAAGTGGTCGATTGTGGTACAATTTACTTTCTTTATCTATTGCAATAACTTGATCATAGATTTCTGCTGGCTCAAGATTTCTCATTCTTTTTAATCGTGCAGTTGCACAAAAATTGCAATCTAAACTACAGCCAACTTGGCTAGAAACACAAGCGGTAGTTCTAGTATTAGTTGGAATTAAAACCGACTCTACAACCAAACCATCATGAAGCCGAACTGCATTTTTTACAGTTCCATCTTCGCTTCGTTGCATTGTATCTACTTTTATATGATTGATTACAAAATTGGCTTCAAGCATTGCTCGAGTTTCTTTAGAAACATTAGTCATATCATCAAATGAATGTGATGCTTTGCTCCACAACCATTCATAAACTTGATTTCCTCTAAATGCTTTGTCACCATTTGCAACAAAAAAATCGCGCAATTGTTCTTTAGAAATGGCTCGAATGTCTTTTTTCTCAATCATGATGCAAAGGTAAAAACAATTTGTGGATTTTAATTTGCTAATCTTTTATTTATATTTTATGTTTACATAAAAGATTACTTAATGAAAACAACTTCTATCATTTGCTTTTTCTTATTCTACATCTGTTTGGGTTGTGCTAAAGAGCTTAATGGTTTTGGTGAAAAGGATTTTACTTGTAATAAATATGATGCTGTTAATGATGTAACTTATGTTAAAAATGGCTTTCATAATAAATCAATTAAAGTTAAAGGAATATGGAAAAAATACAACTGTACAAAATCAAGTAATTGTTACATCAATCATTGCCCAAAGATAATTGACAAAGATTCGACAAAATTAGAACTATTAATAATGGAGCGAAATGATATAAACAATATAAACAACGAAGATATTAGAAAAAAATATAATTCATATATTACAAATTTAAAACAAAAAAATATTAAAGTAAATTTATTGTATACAGATCTTGAGGATTCTTACTATGTTTTAAAAGTTTTTCAACACAATAGAGAACGTATTATATTTATGGGTATAAAAAACAAAATGTATAATGAGTATTGTGTTTATAATTTTAAAAATAGTGATTCAAAAATTGTATCTTTTTTAATTGAAATTTTTTATTCTAATTAAAAATTATGAAAAAAAGTAGTGTTATTATATTTATTTTATTATCAAATTTTTGTTTTGCACAAAGTGATTATATTGTTGTTGAAAAAAAAGTTGAAGATTTAAGTTATTATAATGATGAAAATGTTAAGTCATATGATTCTATAAAAAACATAACAACTGTCAATATATATAATGTAGGAACAATTTTTTTAATTGGTAAATGGAACGATTTTAATAAACAAAAGTACCTAGAGGAAAGATTAATTACGCATTGTCCTGTTTTAATAAATGAAAATAATTTTATTTTAGAAATTGGAATTTTTGACCAAGAAATTAATCAAATTCTTACTGGAAGGATAAATTTTAAAAAATATAACTTTGCTTTTTTAAGACAGAATAAAAGAATGAAATCCAAAATATTGACATCAGTTTTCAATAAAGAAAAAAACTATTATTTACATAAAATCAAACATCGTTCTTTATATAATGATGCTAGTTTCTTTACAAGTTATCATTTAATTGGAAAAAAAGGTAAAGATTTTTACAGAATGGTTTTATACAACAATGACGAAACCAACTTTGAAAATTTCGAAGAGTTTTTAATCAATACCTACAACAACAATTAAATCAATGAGAAAAATACTTTTTTTATTTGTGATAATTATTCATTATCAGTGTTTTAGCCAAGAACTTGAGTCCAAAAAAATAGCTGAAGTTGTAAGTAAAAGTTCAAACTCAAGTTTTAATGGTTACAATCCAAAAAGCAATATTACAGAAATAATTAATTTTGATAATCAAATATTAAATTTAATTGGCAAATGGGAATATCTTGACTTAAAAAAATATAAATATGAAGCAGTAGTTACTCATTGTCGTACTTATATGAGTGATGATAAACGTGTTTTAGAGTTTCGTAAAGTAGATAAAGAATCGCTCGAGAAAAAAATTAGAAATTTAACATTTCAAGAAAGAGGTGAGAAATTTGTAGACTTTTATACCAAAATAAAAAAAGTTATATTTATTAATTCAATTTATAACGCCGAAAAAAAATATTATCTATACAAATTAAAATTTACATCTAGTTTTGATGTAAATAGAAAATTCATATGTTATTACTTATTTGGAGAAAAAAATAATTTTTCTTATTACTTAGCACTTTATTTTTTTGACGAAGAAAATGATGAACAACACAATCAATTTTTAATCAATACTTACAACAACAATTAACCATGCATTTCCTATCCGAAGATTTAGAAAATTATATTGAGCAACATTCTGAAAACGAACCAGAATTACTGGCACAATTAAATAAAGAAACTTATCAAAAGGTATTGCTTCCGAGGATGTTAAGTGGTCATTTTCAAGGTAGGGTTTTAAGTATGTTATCTAAATTAATTCAACCTAAAAACATATTAGAAATTGGAACTTACACTGGTTACTCAGCATTGTGTTTGTGTGAAGGAATGAAAGAAAATGGAGTTTTACACACTATAGATATTAAAGAAGAATTGGTTGATTTTCAACGAAAATATTTTGATAAATCACCTTGGAGTAATCAAATTGTGCAACATCTTGGCGATGCTTTAAATATTATTCCGAATATTGATATAAAATTTGATTTGGTATTTATTGATGCTGATAAAGAAAATTACATCAACTATTTTAATATGATTGTTCCAAAAATGAATATTGGTGGTGTTATACTTTCTGACAATGTGCTTTGGAGTGGAAAAGTATTAGAAGAAGTAAACCCTAACGATACTTCAACAGCAATTTTAATTGAATATAATTTACTTTTAAAAAATGATTCAAGAGTAGAAACGGTTTTGTTACCAATTCGTGATGGATTGACTATAAGTCGAGTTCTTTAAGAGCAAAATTATTTAGGTAAAGTTGGTATAATTTATAGAAAATAAATCCAATAATTGCACCAAAAACATAACCCGAAATAATATCTAAAGGAAAATGTAAACCTAGATAAATTCTACTATAAGCAAAGATTAAAGGAAATAAAAATAATAAAAAAGTATATTTATACTGTTTTCTAATAATTAAGAATACAAACATGGCTGTTGCCATAGAATTAGTCGCGTGACCCGAAAAATAACTAAAGGTTTTACTGCTTTTTACAATTCTAATAACGGTGTTAATTTCTAAGTCATTACATGGTCTTAATCTTTTAAAACTGTTTTTAAAAAGATTTGCTGTTTGGTCACAAATAAGTATCAAAACAGCAATAAATATAATTGAAATCAACAAGTTTTTTAAACCAATTTTTTTATACATTAAATAAAAAACCAGTAAAAATATTGGAGTCCAATATATTTGTCTAGTAATAATTAACCAAAATCCGTCATAGGTTGGCGAACCCAAACCGTTTAGAAAAACCAATAATTCCTTATCAAGATTAATTATTTTTTCGAGCATTACATTTGGCGTTTTATTGGACCTGTTAAATCGTCAATATCTTCTTTAATTTTGTCTAAAGGATTGGATATGTTAGCATTTAAACTTCCTTTTACACTATCTATTTCAGAATTAAAAACATTGGTTAAATCTTTCATAGATGTGTCAATGCCGTTAGCTTCGGCACTTTTAGTAATTTCGCTTTTTATTTCGTTGGTTGCATTTTTTAGTTGCGCCATACCTTTTCCTAAGTTACGTGCTATAACTGGAATTTTATCTGAACCAAACAGCATTAGAGCTATAAAAATTATAAAAATCAATTCTCCTCCACCAATTCCAAACATAATTTTTTAATTTAAAGTGCAAAGTTACTAATCAAATTTAGATTTTACTTCTTGTTTTGGCCAAGTATTGTTAGTTGTATCAACATCGGCAGTTTCTTGTTTTGGATCAATTACAATTTTTATAACTTCTTTATCTGTTGCAAAAGTTCTATTGGCTTCTTTGTCGTTCATTCTCCATATTTGAGCTGGAAAATGATGAGTTTCTGTAGTTCCATCTTCAAATGTTAGTTCAACAATTATTGGCATTACTAATTCTCCTGGTTTATCAAATGTTACTTGATAAAAATATTTAGGCGATTTTAATTTTGCTCTTTCTTCTGTCGAAAAATTTTGTTGAATATAATCTTCTAATGCTTTAGAGTTTTTAATATCAAATGGTTTGTTTAAATCTGCTTTAAAACTTTCACTTCCTTCGGCAACCATATAAACCATTGCTCCTTCTATTCTATTACGTCTTCTTCTGGTTTTTAAAAAGTTGTCGGTTTCTTTAGAAGGTTCATTGCTTACAAAATATTTTTTTACTTCTTTTATTCCGATATCATTATAATCTGTTGTATAAAACCAACCTCTCCAATACCAATCTAAATCAAATGCTGATGCATCTTCCATAGTTCTAAAAAAATCTTCTGGTGTTGGATGTTTAAATTTCCATCTGTTAGCATATGTTTTAAATGCATAATCAAACTTTTCTCTTCCAATAACAGTTTCGCGAAGAATATTTAAAGCAGCAGCTGGTTTTCCGTAGGCATTATTTCCAAACTGGCGAATACTTTCAGAGTTTGACATTATTGGTTCTAATCCTTTTTGATCACCACTCATGTATGGAACAATTAAATTTGCAGGACCACGATCTGCAGGAAAATCTTTGTCCCATTCTTTCAAAGCCATATATTCCATAAAAGAATTTAATCCTTCATCCATCCAAGTCCATTGGCGCTCATCAGAATTTACTATCATAGGAAAATAATTATGTCCAACTTCATGAACAATAACGCTAATCATTCCGTTTTTTACTCTATCAGTATATTTCCCATCGGCATCTGGTCTTCCCCAATTCCAGCAAATCATTGGATATTCCATTCCTTGATCTTCTGCATTTATAGATATTGCTTTTGGATATGGATAGTCAAATGTGTGTGATGAATAACTTTTTAAAGTATGAGCAACTGCTCTTGTTGAATATTCACCCCAAAGCGGATTTCCTTCTTTTGGATATAATGAAATTGCCATTGTGTTTCTTGTAGGTAATTTTACAGCCATTGCATCATACATGAATTTTCTTGATGTTGAAATTCCAAAATCACGAACATTTGTTGCATTAAATTTCCAAGTTTTTTTCTTGTCAGAAAATCCTTTTTCACTTGCTTCTGCTTCTGCTTGTGTAACAACTATAACTGGATTATCAAAAGTTTTTTCAGCCAACGTATAACGTGCTAACTGTGCTGCAGAAAAAACTTCACTCCTATTTAATAAATCTCCGGTAGCTTCAAGAATATGATCTGCAGGAACTGTAATATTTACTTGAAAATCGCCAAATGCAAGTGCAAATTCGCCAGAACCCCAAAATTGCATGTTTTGCCAACCTTCAACATCATTATAAACTGCCATTCTTGGATAAAATTGTGCAATTACATACAAACGATTTCCATCTTCAAATTGCTCATAACCAGATCTTCCACCATCAAGACGATAATTATTTATATTATACCACCATTTTATTGAAAATGTAATTTTTTCGTTGTGTTTTAATGGCGTTGCAAGTTCAATACGCATCATTGTTTGGTTGATAGAATATTGAATTGGTTTTCCCAAAGCATCTTTAACATAGTCTATATTAAAACCTCCATCAAAATCTTCTTCAAGATATTTTCTAGAAAAACCTTTCGGGCTTGATGCCGGATCAGTAACATTGTTTTCTACTAATGGCGAAAGTGATTTTCTTGATTGTTGATTTTGGTCTAATTGCATCCAAAGATAATCCAATGATTCTTTAGCATTATTAGTGTAAGTCACGGTTTCTTGTCCGTAAAGTTTTGTGTTTTTATCGTCGAGTTCTATGTCTATTTTGTAATCTGCTTTTTGCTGATAATATTCTGGTCCAGGCGCACCAGATGCAGTTCTATACATATTTGGTGTTGCCAACAAATCGTACATTTGTTTAAATTTATCAGTATTTTTTTCACTCTTTGGAGTTGGTTTTTGAACTTCTTGTGCAAAAACAACACAAGGTATTACAAGTAATAAATTAAGAATCTGCTTCATATCTAAAAGTTATTTAAAGCAATAAAAGTAATTGTTTTTTATAGAGCTTTTTACATTTAAATTTATTTTAACATTCCTTTAATGTTTTCATTTGTCAAGAGCAAACTATGTTTTTCTCCATTAAAAGTAGATTGAATGATATTTTGTTGCTCTGAGTTTAATTCCATAAGACAATCATTGGTAACTTCTAACGAGGTAACTTTAGAAACATCTTTAATATTAAAATAACAAATCAATATGTTGGCTTCTAATTCTTTACCTAAATAAGTAAGTGGTTTTGAAACTCCATTTACTTTAATTGAAAATTTATCGGCGAAGTATTTCTTTAATAAATTTAGATCTTCTGTCGATTCATTTTCTTCTCCAATATGTGTTTTTTTATGAAATTTTTTTTCCAAAGCATCATTTACATCATCAATAAAAAGACGTGATGTTACTTGAATCATTTTCTTTTTAGATTCATAGTTTATTTGATAAATTGATACATAAAATTTATGTGTTGTCATAGATGATAAACTGACAAACAAAATAAATAAAAATATATTTCTCACTAATTTATTCATTTTTCAAATATATAAAATTAATCACTTTTTAAGCGTGTTAAGTATTCTGTTGCTGCTTCTGCCATTAAAAAACTAGCCAAAGTTTTATTTTTATTATTAATTGCGGCTGTAATTTTAGCATCTTCAACCAAATAATATTTAAATCCATTAATATAATCTGTTGGAATTTTCAATTTTTCTGTAAAATATTTATCATCAAACCATAAATTTATTTTTTCTAATACAAATCCTTTTCTTTCTAAAACTAATGCTTTTTTTAGCATTAAAGTTCTTCCTGAAATTCCATTTAACAAACCATCAATACTCATTCCGCCTAATGGAATTAATAAAGGACTATACCAATGTAATTCTTCGGCTGTTCTTAATTTTCGTTCAGCAGGTGTATATTTTTTTTGATTTTTCGAAACCAAACCTAATGAAACCGAATTTATGTTTCCAAATTCATTAATTTTTACTTCATCCAATTGTCGAATCTTAGTTTGAAGTTTTACAGTAAAAATTTTTCTTTCAAAATCTTCTTTCTTGAGTTTAATTTTATAATCATTAAATTGAACTGCTCTAAAAAGTAAACTATCGCCAACTGCAACTTTTATTTCAAAATTGCCATCATAATCACTTGTAATTGTAGCATAATTTGTAGTAAGATTAATTACATTAATACCTTGCAAATCATCATAGTTTGATACTACTTTACCTTTCAAAAAAAATTGTTTGTTCTGTGCTTGAACAAAATTTATTGTTAAAAAAAAAAGAATAAATAGTTTGTAATTTTTTGGCATTGAATCAATTGTTTGATGTAAAAGTATTTTATTGTCTTCTAAAAAATTAGCCAATACAATTGTAAATTTATGTTAATTATTAATTTGTAAATTTGATGAAAAATTAAATCTGATATTAAAATTAACATTGCATTAAATGAAAAACCTAATTATAGCAAGCACTTCAACACTTCATGGTGGCGAATATTTAGATTATTTACTTCCAGTTTTAAACAATCATTTTGCCAATTGTAAAACAATAGTTTTTATTCCTTATGCTCAACCTGGAGGAATGAGTTATGATGATTATACCGATAGAGTTGCTGTTGCTTTTTCTAAAATAAATAAAAAAATTGTTGGTTTGCACACATTTGAAACTTCTAAAGAAGGTATAGAAAATGCCGAAGCAATTTTTGTTGGTGGTGGAAACACTTTTTTATTAGTTTCAAAATTATATGAAAATAATGTGATGGAAGTTTTAGCAAAAACAATAGAAAACGGAACTCCTTATTTGGGTTGTAGTGCCGGAAGCAATATTACAGGCGTTTCAATGCAAACCACAAATGATATGCCTATTGTTTATCCTCCAAGTTTTAAAACTTTGGGTGCAATTTCATTTAATTTAAATCCACATTATCTTGATGCCGATTTGCAAAGCAAGCACATGGGCGAAACTCGTGAAACTAGAATAAAAGAATTTCATGCTTTTAATTCGATACCAGTATTGGGATTGCGTGAAGGAAGTTGGCTAGAAGTAAAAGGAACTAAAATTGTTTTAAAAGGAAGATTGTCTGCAAGATTATTTATACAAAACCAAATACCCAAAGAAATAGCAACCGAAACAGATTTGAGTTTTTTGAAATAATATTAAAACAAAAAATCCTAAAACAACTAAGTTTTAGGATTTTTTAAAGAGCGAAAGACGAGGCTCGAACTCGCGACAACCAGCTTGGAAGGCTAAAAAATAAGAAATGTACTACACTGAAAATCAATTACTCTTATTTATTTTCAATTATTTAAGTAAAAAACAAGTAAAAAAACTATTTAAACCGTTGTGTGTAATTATTAGTATAGTAAATGAAATCCTCTTAAAATATGGTGAAATTATCTGCTATAAATTATTATTGGATAAAATTTAAACAGGC
This sequence comes from Flavobacterium sp., assembly GCF_043773265.1. Taxonomy (GTDB): domain Bacteria; phylum Bacteroidota; class Bacteroidia; order Flavobacteriales; family Flavobacteriaceae; genus Flavobacterium. Next base: position 17,400 of record NZ_JAYVFH010000191.1, read on the forward strand.
TTTAAGTTAGTATATCATCACTTTTTTTTGATACAAAAAATTGGTAAAAAAAATGTAATTGCTATTATTGTGAACAACAATCCTCCAATTGCACCTATAGCTAAAGCAAACCAAAAAACTTCACTCTGACCATTAATTACAAAAGGTAGAAAACCAAAAATCGTAGACAATACGGTCATCCCGATAGGGATAATTTTATTTTTGTAAGCTAAAATAAAAACTTGTACTACATTCAATTCTATTTTTTCTTTTTTTATATAATTAAATTCGTTCAACAAAAATATTGAAGAATTTACAGATATTCCAGACAATAACACAAAGCTTGCAAAGCCACCTTGATCAAAATTAAAATCAAACAAATAAAATATTACAAAAATTCCTATAAAGGAAATAGGTATAACACTTAAAATTATTAATGGCTGAGTTAAACTTTCAAACAAAATAGAACAAATAAAATAAATCAAGACTATAATTAAAAATAACAAATAAATATAGTTACTCTTTTTCTCTTCATTAAAGTCCCAAAGATTAGTTTCTTTCTCAAATTTATAACCTAAAGGCAATTTTAGCTTTAATTCATTTAAGTTTTTTTCTAAAAAAGCATTGCCAAATTTAAAATTACCTGCATACTGAAATGCTACAATTCTGACGTACTCTTGA
>NZ_JAYVFH010000192.1:0-18654 GCF_043773265.1 Flavobacterium sp.
TATGAAATTATAGGTTTTGCTATAAAAGTGCATAAAGCTTTGGGACCTGGACTTTTAGAAAGCATTTATGAGCAATGTCTTAAATATGAATTAGAACAAAACGGATATGATGTTAAACAACAATTAGTTGTTAAAATAGATTATTATGACCTTGAATTAGAATCTGATTTAAGAATTGATTTACTTGTGAATGATTGCATAGTTGTTGAATTAAAAGCAATAGAAAACCTTTTGCCAATTCACGAAGCACAATTACTTACATATATGAAATTGTTACAAAGACCTCAAGGTTTATTAATTAATTTTAACACTTTAAACATAACAAAATCAATGAAACCACTTGTAAATGATTACTTTGCAAGATTAATAGATTAAACATAAACATTACCGTAAAGAAATTGAACCATTAAGAGATTAAGAAAATTAAGTTAAACGTTTTAAAACTTAATTAACTTACATTCAACACAAAGCTTAATTCTCTTAATATCTTAATGGTAAAAAAACTAAAAATGGCTGAAAAAACAATCAGAATTGGAACTCGCGATAGTGAATTGGCGCTTTGGCAAGCTCACACAGTTGAAAAAAAATTAAATGATCTCGGCCATAAAACTGAGATTATTGCTGTAAAATCGCAAGGAGATATTATCCTAGACAAACCACTTTACGAACTCGGAATTACAGGAATTTTTACCAAAACACTTGATGTTGCAATGATAAATGGTCAAGTTGATATTGCTGTTCATTCTATGAAAGACGTTCCAACCGCTTTGCCACAAGGAATTGTTCAAACGGCAGTGTTGGAAAGAGCATCAACATTAGATATTTTAGTTCACAAAGGAAATCTAGATTTTCTAGAAAATTTAGGCACAATTGCAACAGGAAGTTTGCGTCGTCGAGCAATGTGGCTCAATAAATATCCAAATCACAAGGTTGTAGATTTACGCGGAAATGTAAATACCAGAATGAAAAAACTTCAAGATAACAATTGGAATGGTGCAATTTTCGCAGCTGCAGGATTAGAAAGAATAAACATAAAACCAGATAATTTCATCAATCTAGATTGGATGATTCCAGCGCCAGCACAAGGTGCAATGGTAATTGTTGCAATGGCAAATGATGAATTTTGTAAAGAAGCAGTTGCTGAATTAAATCATTTAGAAACAGATATTTGCACCTATATAGAAAGACAATTTTTAAAAATACTTGAAGGTGGATGTACAGCGCCAATTGGAGCATTAGCAAAATTTAACGAAAAAGATGACACCATACATTTTCAAGGACAGTTGCTTTCTATCGATGGAAAAGAAAAATTACAAATCGATAAAAAAGTAGACATTTCCCAATGGAAGAAATTAGGATTTAATTGCGCACAAGAAATTTTAAATAATGGCGGAATAGAATTGATGAAGAATATTAAATTAGCATTAAAAAATTAGAAGCGAATGGCTTGGGCATTTTCTACAATCCTTTTTCCTGCTTTCCATTTCAATCTTTTTTTTAAAAAAAAAAAAGGATTTTCATTGCAATCAGGGCTAAAAAGCTATTGTATAACATAAAAACACTTAATGAATCTTAATTCCTTATTAGTTCAAAAAGAAAACTATGACTAAACAAACCAATATATTATCTACTAAAAAGCTATTGCCAAATCAAAAGCAACAATTACTAGATGCTAATTTTTTAGTAATTGAAGAAGATTTTATAGAAACTAAAATTAAGAATTTTGAATTGTCTAAAGTTAACGAAAATCTAATTTTCACAAGTCAAAACGCAGTACAAAGTATTCTAAATCATCCAAAATTTGAAGATTTAAAAAGTAAAAACGTTTTTTCTGTCGGAATGAAAACCAAAGACTTATTAACCGAAAACGGATTTAACGTTATCGCTTACACAGGTTACGCATCAGATTTAGCAGAAATAATTTCACTAGTTTATTCCAATGAAACATTTACATTTTTCTGCGGAAATTTACGTAGAGATATTTTACCGGAAACATTAAAAGAAAACGGAATCATATTCAACGAAATAGAAGTTTACGAAACCAATTTAACATCGAAAAAAATAACTCAAAAACTTGACGGAATTCTATTTTTCAGTCCATCAGGAGTAGAAAGTTATTTAAAATCAAACACAATTAAAGAAGAAATGTGTTTTTGCATTGGCGAAACAACAGCAGAAGCATTAGAAAATAAAAAAATAAAAAACATTACAATTGCAGAAAAACCATCGGTAGAAAATGTAATTGCAGAAGTTATCGAATATTTTAATTAACAATTCACAAACCTCAAAGGTTTTCAAAACCTTTGAGGTTTAAATAAAACAAAATGATCAAAAACGACCTATTTTTAAGAGCACTAAACAACGAAATTGTAGATCGTCCACCAGTTTGGATGATGCGTCAAGCAGGAAGATATTTGCCAGAATTTATTGCACTGAGAGACAAATACGATTTTTTTACACGTTGCCAAACACCAGAATTAGCAGCCGAAATCACAGTTCAACCCATTAGAAGAATTGCGCCAGATGCAGCAATATTATTTTCGGATATTCTTGTAGTACCACAAGCAATGGGAATTGAGGTCTTGATGAAAGAAAATATTGGACCGTTTTTACCAAATCCAATAAGAACCACTCAAGATGTTGAACGAGTAATTGTTCCAAATGTTCATGAAACTTTAGGTTATGTTTTTGACGCCATAAAATTAACCAAGCAAATGTTAAATGATGAGGTTCCATTAATTGGTTTTGCAGGTTCACCTTGGACAATTTTTTGTTATGCAGTTGAAGGAAAAGGATCTAAAAGTTTTGATACTGCCAAAGGATTTTGTTTCTCAAATCCAATTGCAGCACATTCGTTATTACAAAAAATTACAGACACAACTATATTATATTTAAAAGAAAAAGTAAAAGCAGGTTGCAATGCCATTCAAATTTTCGATTCTTGGGGCGGAATGTTATCGCCAGTAGATTATCAAGAATTTTCGTGGAACTACATCAACCAAATTGTTGAAGCATTAGCTGAAGATACAAAGGTTATTGTTTTTGGAAAAGGATGTTGGTTTGCATTAGGAGAAATGTCAAAATCAAAAGCATCAGCACTGGGTGTAGATTGGACATGTTCGCCAAGAAATGCAAGATATTTATCTGGAGGAAAAATCACATTACAAGGAAATTTTGATCCAAGCAGATTATTATCGCCAATTCCAACCATAAAAAAAATGGTTCATGAAATGATAAACGAATTTGGAAAAGACAGTTATATAGTAAATCTTGGTCACGGAATTTTACCAAATATTCCTGTAGATCATGCTAAAGCTTTTATTGATGCGGTTAAGGAATATAATTCTTAAATTAATGGAATTCAACAATTGGAAACTCGACAAAATAGAAAATATTCATTTTAAAGAATTTTTCCATTTAATAGAAAATAACAGAAATCGTATTATAAAAACATTTCCTGTAACCGTTTCTAATTGTGTTGATTTAAAAGCAACAGAAGAATTCATCAGTAAAAATGTTCAAATAGAAATAGAAAATACAGGTTACTATTTTTATGTTAGAAATTTAGAAACCAATTGTTTAATTGGATATATTGGCATTAAAAAAATAGATTATAACATTTCAAAATGCGAAATCTTCTATTTTATCGATAAAGATTTTGAAGGCAAAGGAATTATTTCAAAAGCTATTTCTGAAGTAATTGGTTTTTGTTTCAACGAATTAAAAATGAATAAAATTTTTATTTGTACATCAAAGATTAATTTTGGAAGTCAGCAAGTTGCTTTGAAAAACGGATTTGTTCAAGAAGGAACTTTGCGAGAAGAATTTAAAAATCACGAAGGAATTTTAGAAGACATTAATTACTATGGATTATTGAAATCAGATTATGAAAACTAAATTCTACCAATACATACAAAACCTTCAAGACCAAATCGTTGCCGGATTAGAAGCTGTCGAAGGAAAAGCCAAATTTCGTGAAGACATTTGGGAACGACCAGAAGGTGGTGGCGGAAAAACACGAGTTATAGAAAATGGCGAAGTAATAGAAAAAGGCGGCGTAAATATTTCAGCAGTTCACGGAAAACTTCCAGAAGCAATGCAACAAATGTTTAAGGTTGGCGAAGCCGATTTTTTTGCTTGCGGATTAAGTTTAGTAATTCATCCAAAAAATCCAATGTCACCAACAGTTCACGCAAATTGGCGTTATTTTGAAATGTATAACGAAAAAGGTGAAATTATAAATCAATGGTTTGGTGGAGGACAAGATTTAACACCATATTATTTATTTGAAGAAGATGCCATTCATTTTCATCAAACTTGTAAAACCGCTTGCGATAAACATAACGTAGATTTTTATCCAAAATATAAAAAACAATGTGATGATTATTTTTGGAACACACATAGAAACGAAGCTCGTGGAATTGGCGGATTATTTTTTGATTATTGCAAAGCAACAGAACAAATGTCAATGGAAAATTGGTTTAACTTTGTGTCCGAAATAGGAAATAGTTTTCTAGATGCTTATGCTCCAATTTTAGAAAAAAGAAAAAATTTACCTTATACAAAGGAACAACGAACTTGGCAAGAAATTCGTCGTGGTCGTTATGTAGAATTCAATTTGGTTCATGACAAAGGAACACTTTTTGGACTAAAAACCAACGGAAGAATTGAAAGCATATTAATGTCGTTACCACCAAATGTGCAATGGGTTTACGATCATCATCCAGAAATTGCAAGCGAAGAAGAAAAATTAATAAATATATTAGAAAAACCAATAGATTGGGTTTAAGCGCAAAGCAAACCAACTTTAAACCTTAAACTTTTAAACAATTTAAACAATATACTATGTTTCCATTACAAAGAAATCGTCGTTTAAGAGTAAACGAATCAATACGAAGTTTAGTTCGCGAAACCACATTAAGTCCAAGTGATTTTATGTTCCCAATGTTCATTGCAGAAGGACAAAATTCCCAAGTAGAAATTCCATCAATGCCTGGAATTTTCCGTCGATCAATCGATTTAACTGTTGAAGAAGTAAAAGAATTATTCGATTTAGGAATTCGCGCAGTAAACATCTACGTAAAAGTTGATGAATCACTAAAAGACAACACAGGAAAAGAAGCATGGAATCCAAACGGATTAATGCAACAAGCCATCAAAGCCATAAAATCTGCCTGTCCAGAAATGATTGTGATGCCAGATGTTGCCTTAGATCCATATTCAATTTACGGTCACGACGGAATCATAGAAAACGGTGATATTGCCAACGATGCAACCAACGACGCTTTAGTAAAAATGGCCGTTTCTCACGCACAAGCTGGAGCCGATTTTGTTGCGCCAAGCGATATGATGGACGGACGCGTTTTGCGTTTGCGCCAAGGATTAGACGCGGCAGGTTTTCAAAAAGTCGGAATTATGAGTTATTCTGCCAAATATGCATCTGCTTTTTACGGACCATTTCGCGATGCTTTAGACAGTGCGCCAAAAAATAATACTTCCAATGCTGAGCTTGCCGAAGCGCCGAAGGACAAAAAAACCTACCAAATGGATTATGCCAACCGCATCGAAGCCATAAAAGAAGCACTAATGGATGTAGAAGAAGGTGCCGATATGGTCATGGTAAAACCCGGAATTGCCTATCTCGACATTGTTCGCGAAGTTAAAAACGCCGTAAATGTTCCAGTAACCGTTTTTCACGTTTCTGGCGAATATGCCATGATAAAAGCAGCTGCAGAAAGAGGTTGGCTCGATCACGACAAAATTATGATGGAACAATTAATGTGCATAAAACGTGCAGGAGCAAGTTTAATTTCTACTTATTTTGCTAAAGAAGCGGCGATTTTATTAAAGAATTAATGTCATCCTGAGCTTGTCGAAGGAAGTAGCGATTGGCTTGGGCTTTTTCTACAATCCTTATTCCTGCTTTACATTCCAATCTTGTTCGCCGCGGCGAACAAGGATTTCCATTTCAATCAGGGCTAAAAAGTAATTGTAATAAACTAAAATACTAGTTAAAAATGAAAATTATAGTAGCAATCTTATTCTCTATTTTTCTAATTTCTTGTAAAAAAGAAACTATAAAACCTCAAAACTCAGTTCCAGAAATAGCATCATTAGAAAAAGGCGAAACATTGTTTCAAGAAAACAATTGTGTAGCTTGCCATCAACCCAACAATAAAGTAGTTGGACCAAGTATAGAACAAATGGCAACAATTTATAAAAAAGAAAATGCCAGTTTAGTAAGTTTTCTAAAAGCCGAAGCCGAACCAATTGTAGATCTTACACAATACGAAACAATGAAAATAAATCTAGAAATTACCAAAGTAATGACAGATGAAGAACTAAAATCATTGGAAATTTATATTCAAAGTTTCGCTAAATAACACACATTTTGTCGTTTCGACCTTTTGGGAGAAATCACATAAACTTGGTTTAGATTATATGATTTCTCTTCCGAAGTTTCGCAATTGAATGACAAAGTTTAAAGATTTTCTTGTCGCTTATCCAAAAACTTTCCGAACTTTACAATAAAATCTTTTTAAAATGCAAACCTGCTTCATCAATTCGCCACTCGGAATCACCAAAATCGTTGGAGATGAAAACGGAATTTCTATAATATCCGTTTTATCCGAAGGAGAAACTTCTACAACAATTCCAAACGAATTAAAAGAAGCAGTAACACAATTACAAGATTATTTTGAAGGAAACCGAACCAATTTCACTATTAAATTAAACCCAAAAGGAACCAATTTTCAACAGCGTGTTTGGCAAGAATTACTAAACATTCCATTCTCAAAAACACTTTCCTATTTAGATTTATCTCAAAAACTTGGCGATGTAAAAGCCATTCGAGCAGTAGCATCAGCCAACGGAAAAAACCCACTTTGGATAGTAATTCCGTGCCACAGAGTTATAGGGAAAGATGGTTCACTTACAGGTTATGCTGGAGGTTTGTGGCGAAAAAAATGGCTTCTCGAACACGAAAATCCAACCAATCAACAAAGTTTGTTTTAAAATTTCAAAGTAAAAATTCTAAATACCAATTTTATTTCTAAATTCGTGAAATACTAATTATGATTTTACATTCGTGAAAATCGTGCAATTCGTGTCGAAATTATGATTGAAAAAATTCGCCTTGATAATATTTTATTTCTAGATATAGAAACCGTTCCGTTAGAAGAAAATTTTAATTCGCTAGACGATGATTTAAAACAACTTTGGGAACTAAAAACGCAATACCAACGCAAAGACGATTTTACTCCAGAAGAATTTTATGACAGAGCAGGAATTTGGGCAGAGTTTGGTAAAATAGTTTGTATTTCTGTTGGTTATTTTATCACAAAAGGTGACATTAGAAACTTTAGAGTAACATCCTTTTTTGGTGAAGAAAAAAAATTATTGAATGATTTTAATAATCTTGTAAACAATCATTTCAATCTTTCGCAACACGTAATGTGTGGTCATAACGCAAAAGAATTCGACATTCCATTTCTTGCTCGTCGAATGATAATTAACCAAGTTGCAATTCCGAATAAACTAAATTTATTTGGAAAAAAACCATGGGAAATTCCACATCTTGATACGCTAGAGTTATGGAAATTTGGCGATTATAAACATTTTACATCATTAAAATTATTGACTAAAATTCTAGGAATTCCTTCCTCTAAAGAAGATATTGATGGAAGTCAAGTTGGTCACGTTTTTTATGTAGAAAAAGACATTGACAGAATTGTAACTTATTGCGAGAAAGATGTAATTGCTGTTGCGCAAGTTTTTCTTCGTTTTAGACGTGAAGATTTATTAATTGAAGATGAAATAACTCACGTTTAAAATTTAAAAATTACAATTAACTTTTGACATTGTAATTGACTTTTGTAATTGATATTGCAATTGATTTTTAACATTGAATTAGTACATTTACAAAAATTAAAATTATGGTATTAAGTAGATTTTGGCTAGCTATTTTCATTTCATCAATAGCTTTTGTGATTTTTAGTTTATTTTTCGGAAACACTTATACCATTGACTTTGTTTTAAATGGAAAAAAAGATGATCCTATCTTAATTTCTGAAAAATACATTCAAGATTTACCTACTTATATTAAAGATAGTATTGAAAAAGCACCAGATAAAACAATGGTTATCAATCGCGATAATTTAAATCTTGATACCACTTATGTTTATTCAAGTAAAACGGTAAAAATTTATAGCGGAAAACAAAAAAGCGATGGATTGTTACCTACTTGTAAAGTAAGTTTGTTTGATATTATTTTGCCATTAATGGCTTACTTAGCTTTCTTTTGTGGATTGATGGAATTGCTCATCATTTCTGGAGCTTCAGAAAAATTAGCTCGAAGATTAAGTCCGCTTTTTTCTAAAATTTTTCCATCAGTTCCTAAAAACCATGAGTCAATTTCCTATATGACATTGAATTTTGCAGCCAATTTTCTTGGATTAGATTCGGCAGCAACACCATTCGGATTGAAAGCAATGGAAAGTTTACAAGAATTAAATCCAGAAAAAGATAAAGCTAGCGATGCTCAAATTATGTTTATGTGTCTTCATGCAGCAGGTTTAACTTTAATCCCAACATCAATTATTGGTTATCGTGCTGCTGCAAATGCTGCAAATCCTGCTGATGTTATGCTTCCTTGTATTATTACATCTTTTATCGGAACTATTGCAGCAATGATTATTGTGGGAATTCGACAAAAAATAAACTTCAAAAGCGCTACATTATTGGTTGCTTTAATGACCATTATATCTGCAATATGTGGTTTATTATTCTATATAAATCGATTAGATTTAATTGAAAAAAACTTTTTTACGGCTAATTTATCAGGACTAATGCTAATAATAATTATTGGATTTACATTGGTATTTTCATTCATTTACGAAAAGAAATTTGTAGAAAAAAACACCACAATTTTCGACACTTTTGTTAATGGAGCACGAAACGGATTAACAACAGGAGTGACTATTTTTCCATATGTAATGGGAATGTTGGTTGCCATTTCTTTCTTCAGAAACAGCGGTCTTTTTGAAATTATGAGTAATGGAATTTCATTTGCGTTTTCAAACATTGGTGTAAGTAAAGAAATCACAGATTCGTTGCCAGTTGCCATGCTTCGACCATTTAGTTCTAGTGGTTCACGAGGATTTATGATTGATGCCATGAATACTTTTGGAGTAGATTCACTCACAGGAAGATTGAGTTCTATTTTTCAATGCAGTGCCGAAACAACGTTTTATGTTATAGCAGTTTATTTTGGTTCGGTAAAAATTAAAAACACACGCTACACACTTGGAACAATGCTTTTAGTAGATTTGATTTGTGTGATTACTGCGATTTTTGTGGCTAGTTGGTTTTTTGTAAAATAATAATATGTATGATTTCTTCCATCTAGTTTGTCATTTTGTTGGTAATCTTTTGATTTGGATAATTAATTTAGGAACAAAATCATTTGATGAAGTTATTCAAAAAAGATAATTCAATAGTAGGATTGATAATTCTGATTATTACTGATTTAATACTTTATTCTAAAACTTAATTTTCTTCAATCCACCAACTTTCCGTAACTTTACATTTCAAAATAAATTATAAAATGGACTTTATATATCAAGATCCGTATCCAATTTTAAAAGACGATACACAATACAAAAAACTTACTTCGGACTACGTAAAAGTTGAGCAATTTGGTGACAGAGAAATTCTAAGTATTGATCCAAAAGGATTAGAATTGTTAGCACAAGAAGCCATGAACGACGTTTCATTTATGTTGCGAACAGCACATTTGCAGAAGCTAAACAATATTTTAACCGATCCAGAAGCTACTGATAACGACCGATTTGTAGCTTATAATTTATTACAAAACGCAGCAGTAGCTGTTGAAGGTCAATTGCCATCTTGTCAAGATACAGGAACCGCAATTGTCATGGCAAAAAAAGGCGAAAGCGTTTTTACTGGAGTCGATGATGCTGAATGGTTATCGAAAGGAATTTTCAATACTTTTCAAAATAAAAATCTTCGTTACTCACAAATTGTTCCGATTTCAATGTTTGAAGAGAAAAATTCAGGTTCAAATTTGCCAGCTCAAATTGATATTTATGCCAAAAAAGGAAATTCGTATGAATTTTTATTTCTAACAAAAGGTGGTGGTTCTGCAAACAAAACATTTTTGTATCAAAAAACAAAATCACTATTGAATGATAAATCAATGGAAGAATTTGTTCGCGAAAAAATTAAAGATTTAGGAACTTCTGCTTGTCCGCCATATCATTTAGCTTTGGTCATTGGTGGAACTTCTGCTGAGTCAAATTTATCAGCAGTTAAAAAAGCATCAGCAGGATATTTTGATAATCTTCCAACAACCGGAAATATGTCAGGTCAAGCATTTCGCGATTTAGAATGGGAGAAAAAAGTATTATTATATTGTCAAGAAAGTGCCATTGGAGCACAATTTGGCGGAAAATATTTTGCACATGATGTTCGTGTAATACGTTTGCCACGTCATGCAGCTTCTTGTCCGGTTGGATTAGGAGTTTCATGTTCTGCCGATAGAAATATCAAAGGAAAAATCACAAAAGATGGAGTTTTCTTAGAACAATTGGAAGTAAATCCGCAGCAGTTTTTGCCTGCGACACCACCACATTTAGAACCAGCAGTTGAAGTAGATTTGAATCGTCCAATGGCAGAAATTTTGGCAGAATTATCTAAATATCCAATAAAAACCAGATTAAAATTAAACGGAACTTTAATTGTTGCTAGAGATATTGCTCATGCAAAAATAAATGAATTATTGGATGCAGGAAAACCAATGCCAGAGTATTTCAAAAATCATCCTGTATATTATGCTGGACCAGCAAAAACTCCTGACGGAATGTCATCGGGAAGTTTCGGACCAACAACAGCTGGACGAATGGACGTTTATGTGGAAGAATTTCAAAAAGCTGGCGGAAGTATGATTATGCTTGCCAAAGGAAATAGAACTAAAGAAGTGATGGAAGCGTGCAAGAAATATGGTGGATTCTATTTAGGTTCAATTGGTGGTCCAGCAGCAATTTTAGCCCAAGATAATATATTGAAAGTTGAGGTAATAGATTTTGAAGAGCTAGGAATGGAAGCCGTAAGAAAAATTACAGTTAAAGATTTTCCAGCGTTCATCATTACTGATGATAAAGGGAATGATTTTTTTGCAAATCTTTAAGTATTAAGATTGTAGTATTAAGTATTAAGACAAAACCTCAAAGTTCTTTTTAGACCTTTGAGGTTTTATAATAAATTAAAAATATGCCTTTTAAAGAAACATTTTTAGAGTTTTATACCAAAGTTAAAATCAGTTTAGAAGATGGTACTTTTGCCAAATTAACTTTTGCAAAAACCATTGGAAATACAGAATTGATGAATATTTATGTTCGTCCGATACTAGATGAAAATGTATTGAAATTGGAGTTAAAATTCAAGTTCCAGCAAGAAGAATTATTTGAAATTCACGATATCGATTCGGCGTTTAATAGATTATTGGAATTTATAAACAATCCATTTATGTCAGTTATTTTATTTACAACTGAATTCGATTTGACTTATAAATTGAATAAAAAACGTGCAATAAGCATTGTTGAACAATTTCCTAGTTTTACTCATGCATCGCCTGTAATTATTGATTATTTGGGAAGTAAGAAATAATGTAGTTTGTCATTTCGACGAAGGAGAAATCACATAATCTGAATAACTTGATGAGATTCCTCCTTCGTCGAAATGACAAAAAATTAATCAATAACCATTTCAGGAATATCTCCTTCAACAATCAATTCCGCTTCTGTTGATGCTATTATGTGTTCAACAGAAACTCCTGGTGCGCGTTCTAAAAGTTTGAAACCTTGTGGAGTAATTTCTAAAACAGCCAGTTCGGTTACTACTTTTTTAACGCAAGCAACACCTGTTAATGGTAAGCTACATTTTTTTAGAATTTTGCTTTCGCCAGCTTTGTTTATATGCATCATGGCAACAATAATATTTTCGGCAGAAGCTACTAAATCCATTGCGCCACCCATTCCTTTAACCATTTTTCCTGGTATTTTCCAATTGGCAATATCTCCATTTTCAGAAACTTCCATTGCGCCAAGAATGGTTAAATCAACATGCTGACCTCGAATCATTCCAAAGCTAAAGGCAGAATCGAAGAAACTTGCTCCAGGTAAAGTTGTAATAGTTTGTTTTCCTGCATTAATTAAATCAGGATCTTCATCACCTTCAAAAGGAAATGGTCCCATTCCAAGAATTCCATTTTCGCTTTGAAATTCGACATCAATACCTTCGGGAATATAATTGGCGACAAGTGTTGGAATACCTATTCCTAAATTTACGAAATAGTTGTGTTTTAATTCTTTTGCAATTCTTTTTGCAATTTGAGTTTTATCTAAAGCCATTTATTTCTTTTTTATTTAAACTTTAATTTTCCAGTTCCAAATTTAGAACATTAGTAATAAATTCATTTTCTTGCTTTTTAATCATTAATTCTCTTAGTTCTAATAATTCCTTGTTTCTTTTTTGAGAATATAAATATCGCATTTCATCAGTGATAAAAAGTTCTTCATATAAACCCTGAAATTCGTAAGATAGCAGAAATTGTAAAGAAGTTTGTTTTTTAAGGTGTACATATAATTCGTTTTTTTGAATTGGCAAAAAAATTGTATTACCAATAGACTTTTCATTACGAAATAATTTATATTCATTTACACCTGTAATTTCTTCACTACTTAATTTTTTTTTCGTTAAAATATTATCTTTGTGAAAGTAATAATTTACCATAAAATTTGCCAAAGCTTGTTTTCTTACGCCACCAAAATCAATTTTGTCAGGAAACTTATCAACTTTTAATTTTACTTCATTATCCCAGTAGAAAGGATCATTTTCTTTGTTTTTACAAAAATCTAAAAAGTGATCAAATGCTTTTTTACGTTTTGCAGGATTATATTTTGTAAAACAATTTGTATATGAAGTTTGCCAAAACCATAATTTTAGTTTTTCAACATCTTCATTTTCTAACTTACCTTTGATATTGTAATATTGAACTAAAAAGATAAAATGTAAATTTGCAGGAACAAATTTTAAATCTAATACTGCTAAATTTTCTTTAAAAAAAATTACTGTTTCTATGCAATTTTTTAAAGTTACATTAACAATTTCAGAGAAGTTTGTTTTATCACTTAAGGTTTTTACATCCGTCGCTTTTGAGTCTAGATATAATGTTCCAAATGAACTTTGAATGGTTCTAAATATATTCTCCCTAAAGGATTCTTTTTTTATCTTATTAAAAAAATTTGTGTTACTAATATTATCTAAAACTTCAGTTATTCTTGCACCTAATCTAAAACTTTCAGTTGAGGTTATAGCAGACAGTTGTTCTTCATCATTTACTTTTTCTCCTTGAGTATTTACTCTTACAAACATTTGATTTGCGGTCTCAAAATCTCCACCTAAAATATCTACTGAGGGCAACATATAGTCCTGAATTTGGTAGGCGATTTCTTTAAATTTTGAGATATAATCTTTTATTTCGTCCTCATTCATTAAATTTCTGTGTTCAGCAAATTTTGTCTGAATGTTGTAAAACTCTTTAGTATCAGCTAATTGGTAAAGAGGAACTTTGTAGAAATCTAAATTATCATAGTTTTTTGGACCAATTTCAACTTTATTATTTTTAAAGTTATATATCAAATTAAAGTTTGCTAACCATTCTTCTTCATCTCTTACTAAGTTTGTAGTATTTGGATTAAGCAAACACCCAACAATAGTTGATAGTCTTTGAAATCCATCCAAAATATAACTTGCATATTCGTTAGGTGCTTCCAACGTATATGAACCAATATTTCTATCTTCATATTCAGGATTAAATTGTATATCGTCATTTGGTTTCCATAACAAAATTGTCCCAATTGGAAATCCTTTAATGATACTATCAAATAAATCTCTTCTTTTTTCAGGCTTACTCCATCTATATCTTCTCTGAAAAAAAGGAATTCTAAAATTGCCTTTTTCAAAATCATCTAAATAATAAGCCAATCTTCTTACTCGTGTATTTATTTGTAAGTTACTCATAATAGATATTTTATTTCGTGTATAATATGCTCAAATTCGATACGTTCAGTTTTATCTTTCAAATTAACTTCAGATTTTAATTTGGGTTGATATAAAATTCTTTTTTCTAAATCTTCTCTACTTACATGATTGAAGTGATTTGAAAATGTTGATTTAAAATTTGAAAATGGTAAACCAATTGCCAAGACTTTATGTTCTTTGTTTGAAATATTTTTACCATCTTTAAAATTATTATAAAGGTTTTGAATTTCAATTTTCAAAGTAGTCTTTTCTTTTTTTTGAAACCCTTTTTCCAAATCAAAAAAATCTTTTTGTTGTGGAGTAAAATTTAAGTATAATTTAGAAAACTCTTTTCTATCATCATTTTTCTTAGCTGTCTGTAAAAAACCATTAAAAACAGAATCTGGCATATAGTTTTCCTTTTCTCTTTTATATAGAATGTGGTATGGTATATTTTCTTTTTTTAAAAATTTAGTTTTTTTTTCTGGTAATTCTTGAGGTATAACTTCACCATTATTAAAGGTACAATATTCCCTATCACTATCTTTTATTTCATAGAATCTCAGATATTTATTTAGTGGTTCTTTAAAATGTTGATTTGTTGAAATATCTCTTGTTATACGAGTTCTTAATATACTTTCACTATTTGAACCTGCACCATTATAAAACTCCAACCAATTATTTTGTAGAGCATTAATTAATTCGTTGGAAGAGTCAAATTCCTTTATTATTTTCAATATAAATGGTTTTTCGTATTCTTCTTGTTCTAAAATTATCCTTAAATTTTGTTCTAAGTAACTAAATGCTTCTTTAGGATTAAATTCATCTTCGTTACCTGTTTGAGAAATGACCACTTCCTTTTTATCTAACTTTCCAATACTTTCCTTTAAAAAGTCTATATCACTTCTTAATAATGTTTTCTTCCATTCAGAATTTTCAAAAGCAATAAAATCCCCAACTTTTTTCAAATGCATTCTGTGTTTGCCTTTTCTGAAAAAATGCATTAAGTCATTTAAGTCAGAATTATTTTTAGGATTATTAAAAATCTCTTCCTTAATTGTTACTATCATTTCTTTCTGATTGATTTTGTTTTAATAGCAATAATTCTCTATAACTTTCATTGAAAATTTCCTCTGGCCATTTACTAAATTCTCCAAATTCATCCAATTCCAATCGTTCTATAACACTCAACTGTTCTCTTTCAATAAAATCAACATAATAAATAGCTATATCATTATTTGAAAAATCAACTTTTGGATCTGCAATTAAAGCTTGTAATCGTAGAATAAAATTTTTAGAATGTGTTTCTATTAAGTAACTTTTATTGTCATCTTCTAAATAAGATTCTACAAATCTTTGAGCTAAATTTCCATGAGCTGCAGGATGAAGATGGCTTTCAGGCTCTTCCATTATAATAAGCACAGGCTCTTCATCTTTCATGTAAGAACGTGTAATTAAAGGAAGTGCTTGAGTAATTCCTTGACCAGTATTGATAATATTAATACCTTCTATTTCTCTATTTTTAAGGATAAATCTATATTTATAATTAGAAGACCCAGGAATTTCATGTGGTATTATTTCAATTGACCAATTTTCAAAATTATTTTTGTACCAATTACTAACAGAATTAAAAATTTCTTGTTGATTATTAAATGCGTTAATCAAAATTTGGTATGTATTCTCGCCTTTTAGTCCTATATTTCTAATTTCATCATTTTTAAAGGTATATTCTTCCTCAGGTTCCGTTCGTAATGCTTTAATGTAATCATAATCCAAATTTAAATATTCAAATTTATTTTTATCTCTTACAAATCCTTTAAACTCCGAATTTTCTTCTTTTTCAGATATTTTCAGATTATTTTCAAAATAATCCCATTTTACTATTTCTGATTTTTCTTTTAGAATATCAGTAGGCAATTGTACATTTACTTTTAGTTCTGCAAAAGTTGAATCATCAATACTATTAGAAATTTCAAATTCTAAATATTCTCCTGGTAAAATCTTTCTATTATAGACTAAATCTCTGTATTCTGAACCAATTTTGATGTTATCAAATTCTAGTTTTATTGCTTCATTGATGTTTCCCTTTAAACTTTCATTTATCATAGTAGGCAACTTTAATACAGCCGTTTTACCACTATTATTCTTGCCAATTAAAATAGTTATTGGTTTTATATCTAACGTTTGCCAGTTTTTGAACAGCTTAAAGTTTTTGAATTTTATTTTATTTACCATAATTAAAAAATTGTTCTCACGGTTCTTTGTTCTATTCTTTTCTCGTATTTTTCGCCTTGAAAAATTCTATTTACAAGAATTCCAGGAATATGAATTTCATTAGGGTTTAAACTTCCTGCCGGAAGTAGTTCTTCAACTTCGGCAATTGTAATTTTTGCTGCGCCACACATACATGGGTTGAAATTTCTAGCTGTTCCTTTGAAAATTAAATTTCCAGCTTCATCGCCTTTCCAAGCTTTTACAATTGCAAAATCTGCCTTGAAAGCGTGTTCCATAACATGCATTTTTCCATTGAATTCGCGTGTTTCTTTTCCAATTGCAACTTCTGTACCAAAACCTGCTGGTGTGAAAAAAGCTGGAATTCCGGCTTGTGCTGAACGACAACGTTCTGCCAAAGTTCCTTGAGGAATGAGTTCTACATCAAGTTCTCCCGAAAGCATTTGACGTTCAAATTCGGCATTTTCGCCAACATAGGATGAAATCATTTTTTTGATTTGTTTTTCTTGAAGTAACAAACCAAGTCCGAAATCGTCAACGCCAGCATTGTTAGAAATGCAGGTTAGATTTTTGGTTTTCTTATTTACTAGTTCGGCAATTGAATTTTCTGGAATACCACAAAGTCCAAAACCACCAAGCATTATGGTCATGTTGTTTTCAATTCCTTGCAGTGCTTCTTGAACTGAATTTACTTTTTTATTAATCATATCTTAGCTAAGAATTTTACTAAATGCTATAATGTTTATTTTATTTACTACTGTTCTATTGTTTTTCTTTAAAACAACAAAGATTTTAACCAATAACAGGAATAGCTTCTACAAACCAAATTCATCAGTGTTTTGTTCATTGGTACTAGTAGAATCTTTTTGTGTTTTTTTTCTGTATTTGCTAGCGCTTCCACTACCATTACAATCTATTTTTATTGAAATGTTTTCGGGTTCTTCGAAATCGTCATTTGAAATTTGAAGTTCTTTATCTGCATAACATTTTTTCATAAAATATCCCCAAATAGGTAATGCTGCGGTTGCACCTTGACCATAAGTTATACTTTTAAAACGTGCTGAACGATCTTCGCAACCAACCCAAACGCCAGTTACCAGATTTGGAACTATACCAATAAACCAACCATCGGATTGATTTTGGGTTGTTCCTGTTTTTCCAGCAATTGGATTTGTAAATGAATAAGGATAACCTGTCCAACGATTGCTTCCGCCACCACCACCAGTTGTTCTTAGACGTTCACCAGAACCACCTTCGGTAACTCCTTCTAATAATTTAATTACTGCAAAGGCGATATCTTTGCTTAATACATCGTGAGATTCTGGAATTGGTTCATAAATTATGGCTCCGTTTTTATCTTCGATTCTTGATATAAATTGTGGTTTAATATAAACACCTTGATTTGCAAAGGTGCTGTATGCTGCAACCATATCATGAACTGTAATATCAACTGCTCCAAGAGCAATGGCTGGTTGAATAGGTATTTCTGAGGTTACTCCAAGTTTATGTGTTAATTCTACAACTGCTTCTGGACCAGTTTTATCTATTAATTTTGCAGAAATGGTGTTGATAGAATTTGCTAAAGCTTTTTGCAAGGTTACCATTCCGCGATATCTTCCATCGGAATTTCTTGGTTCCCAATTTTCTAAAACATGATGACGTCCTTTTCTAATAACTACTGGACCATCAAGCATAACATCGCAAGGAGATAAACCAAGTTGTTCTCCCTGCCCTTCGGCAGGAACACCTTCGCACTCGACGGCCAGCGCTCGTAATCCTTGCGATGCGTGGCGATGAATTCCGACAACAGCGGATACACCGCAAAGCCTTCGCTGGCAAAGCGGATCGCGGCCGAGGCCACGTCGCTAAAGCTCATGGTGCCGAAGTTCGACAGTGCAGTCAGCCACGCATCGGGTGCCGCGGGAACCACGCAGCGTTCGACCCCCGGCGGGATTTTGCCGCCGTGGCGCTTTTGAAAATAATCGGGCGTGATCGCTTTGGGCCACACACCCAAGCCGTCGATACAGGTGACTCTTTTGTCTTTGGCGGTATAAATGATCTGCGGCGCCACGCCGCCGAAATTCACCTTGTCGGTTTGCAACACCTCGATGGCTATGCCAGCGGCAACCCCGGCATCAATGGCGTTGCCGCCTGCCTCAAGGATTTCAAACGCGGCATGCGCGGCCAGATAGTGCCCAGCCGCAGCGACATGGCGCGTGCCCAGGATGGTGAGGCGATTGGATACGGTCACTTCGTTTCTCCCCGCCTGACTAAACGCATCAACACAAATGTCGCAGGCTTTACTTAACAAAACACTCGAAG
>NZ_JAYVFH010000193.1:0-13405 GCF_043773265.1 Flavobacterium sp.
ATTTCCTTCTGAAATTATTGATATTAAATTTACATACTTTATAACTTCCGGATTTGCATTGTTATTAACTAAACACTCTATAATTTCCTCTTCATCAAAAATAAAATCATAATATTCAGTAAAAAAATCATCGTCTAATGACTGAATTATTATGCTAGGTATATTATAATTAGAAGTTGTTAATATTTTAATTCCTGAACTCGTAATATTATTTGAAAATAGAACTAACAACTCATTTAATTGTGAATTTCTTTCAATATTAGGTAAGTCATTGAATACAATTAATATATTCGCAGGAATTGAATTTATGACGGCTTTTATCCAAGATTCACGATCATTTATAATTGGAACACCTGATATTTGAGATAAGAAAGTTTCTATTAATAAAGCTGTCTTTTCATTATCTTGGTTATGAGCACTTAATTCTAACCAAAAATGATTATCAAATTTCTTGTAAATTAATGACGCTAATTGGGTTTTACCAGTTCCATTTATGCCTTGAAAATTAATCCAAGAATATTTATTAAAAAGTTGAGTAATATCTTCAACCTTTTTCTCTCTTAGTGAAGCATTCTTGATTATTTCAACTGGAGTAATTGATAAATTACTTAATCTATATTCAAAAACTGTATCTGAATTTTTAAGTAATTCAACACTACTATTTAATTCTAATATTTGTGATGAGTTAATTTCTACTTTATCTTCTAATTCACTTAATCTTTCATCTGCGTTTTTTAAAAAATAATTAATAAAATCGATTATTAATTGGTCATTACCGTTTAATTCTGGAAGCGTTGCCTGAATCTTTAACTCTTCTGAATTCAATGATTTTAATCCTCTTTTAGTCAATAATTTAAATACAAACAAAAATAACCTAGAATATAGAATTTCTGAATTTTCGCCACATACAATTAGTTTTTTATCAACAATAGTATCAATAATAGTATTAGAAATTACAACATCATTATCATTACTTAAACTCCATTCAAAACTTTTAATAAATCCTGTCAATTTATCATCATCATCTATATAATTAAAAAAATCTAACCATTGACTATGAATTAATTTACCATCATCAGTAGTTAATGTGGATAGAACTTCAATTTTAGCAGATACTTTCTTTAATAAATGCTTTTTTATTGCAAGATACCGTTCGTCAGTCTCTGGTATTGTACTTAAATTAAATAATTCAATCCATAATTCAATACCTTTTTTACCATTTTTATAGATTTGTCGCCTTTCCATATTATATCCAATATTAGATACAAAGCGGAATAGAATTGTTTGGTTAGGATTGTTCTTTTTATGAAGATAGAAATTAAAAAGAATTTCTAAAGTATCTTCCGTATTCAAGGAAAATGTGGCTTCTCTATATTTTATTTGTTCTAATTCTCTTGAGATTTCGTTTTTGTGCAAATCAACACTGACTATATCAACATCCTCACCTTTCTCTAATTCTAAAACTTCATTATCACCAAGATTAAGCCACCTCAAAATAGTTAAGTCAACTTGATAAACAAATCCTCTTAAAGTACTCCACGCGTCCCTACCTTTGATTTCTTCAAACATTTTAGAAGCTATTTATCTATGTTAGTTATTATAATAATTTTTTTAGAATATCTCTAATACTCCCACTCACCGTGACTTACCGGCAAACGATTTAATTCGTCTTTAAAGAGCTTCCATTTAGGTAGGTTTTTGTCCAAATGAGCTAAGAAATTTTCATTGTGATGTCTTTCTATTAAATGTATCATTTCGTGGACAATAATGTACTCTAAACAATTATAGGGTTTCTTTGCTAGTTCCAAATTAATCCAAATTCTCTTTTGGTCAATGTTGCAAGTTCCCCACTTAGTTTTCATTTGTTTAACTCCCCAATCTGAAACTGATACTCCAATTATTGGCTCCCATTTTTCTATGAGCTGTGGTATATGATTTTTTAATTGTTTCCGATACCATTCATTAATGTAATTTTGTCTTTGCTCTACTGTTGCATTTGGTCTGATGAATAAATCGATGTATGTTTTTGTTTTTATTTCTACTCTTGGTGGCGCATTTTGTTCTGTCACTCGCAATAAATATCTTTTGCCTTCGAAATAATGACTTTCTCTTTGTTCAAATACTCTAGGCATTTGTCTGTCTTGCATTTGAAATTTTCGTTGGTTCTTTTTAATCCAGGCTAATTTTGAAATCGCAAATAATTTGACCGCTTCATCATCGACATTTAATGGCGCTGCAATTCGTACCCGACCTGTTGGTGGATAAACAGAAAGGTGCATATTTTTTATGCTCTTTCTAATTACATCGATGGAAAAATTACTTACCTCTATTTGGTGCATTTTAATATTCTCTTTGATTTGAAACTATATCAAATACTTTACTCAACATCAATTCATCATTAATGCCATTGCTTTCTAATACTTGTCTAATTGCTATTTCTACTTTTCTTCTTTTGATGTGTGTACTTCGCCAATCATCATCTTTTGTTTCTCTAATTTGCTGGTCTAATTCGTTTGCCAGTTCTTCGTTTTTATCCAAATTGTCATACAATGCTTGTTTTGGTTTTGTATCAATAGTGGCTGGATAGATTTTCTTAGTATTAGGTTGAATGCTTCGTGCTAACTCTTCATATTCTTTTAACAGCTCTTCATACGATATCGCTCCTTCTTTTCTCAATCGGATTAACTCTACCAACAAAACACTCATTTTTTCATAATATGCCGGATTGATTGGCATTTCCTGAATGATTGTTTTTCGCATATTGTTTTCAATGGTTTCACTCATTGCACCTCTGTTTCCTTTGATACTACTAGGAAGTTTATCAGTTGCTTCTTCGATACCATTATCAACTATCAATTGTAAAAGTGTTGCTTCTCCTAAATTAGATAATACACGACTTGGATCTGCTGTTAAATACATATCCAACATTTGGCGCATATCCGGTTCATACTTCTTCAAATCGATATAATCAGAAGAATAATGTTTGATACTGTTTCTTAATTCGGCGTAGTAGTTTACTTTGTCTTTGATTTTATCGGCCTCTACTTGAGTGTAACCCGCTTCAATTATTTCTGAAGCAATGTTATTGTATGCTCTAATTAAAGCCACTACCAATTTATATAAAGTCAAACGTTTTTGTTCGTTGTCTTTTAAGTCGTCTTTGTTCGTTGGGTCACCGCAGAAATAGTGGTAATACTGTTCTAGCTGTTTTGGTGCCGGAATGTCTAAACACAATTGATGTAATGCTTCAATGGCATCTTCCAAACGCTCTTTTGCTTTTTCCAATCTATCGGTTAGCAATCCTTTTACATCATCAATATCATATTCATCAAATGCATCTGATGTATAATCTGAAATGGATTTATTTAAGTTTTCTAATAGGTTTTTATAATCAACTATATAACCAAACTCTTTATAATATGGATCGTTTTCTTCTTCTTTTCCTAATCTATTGGTTCTACAAATTGCCTGAAATAAGCCGTGGTCTTGCATTTGTTTGTCGATATACAAATAGGTGCAATGTATTGCGTCAAATCCAGTAAGTAACTTATCTACAACAATAAGCAATTGCATATTTGCAGGTTCTTCCTTGAACTTCTTTTTAGCAAATTTTTCAAAGCTTTCTGCATCTTTAAAATCGTAATCCTTTAGCATTTTTTGGTAGATTTCAAACTGCTCTTTCTTTTCAGTTTCACCAGCTCCTGTTTCTTCTATTTTTATGCTGTTTTCATTAGGTTCAAAACTGGTAATTATACCGCACTTTTTTATTCCGAAGGATTGAAAAATTTCATAATAACGGCACGCTTCATAGATACTTCTAGCTACCAAAATTGCATTACCCCGACCATCTTTTAACCTTGGTTTTGTTATGAAATCCTTTTTTATATCGAATACTATTTTTTCTAAACGTGTTTTAGTACTTAATACTTTTTGCATCGTTCCCCATTTTTGCTTGAGTTCCGCTTTAGGAATATCATTCATTCCGTGCGTTACAATTGCAAACCATTCATCAATGCCTTTTTGGTCGAAAACGTGTTGGTCCACATCACGCGCTTCGTATAATAAATCTAACACTACACCATCTCTAACTGCTTCGTCAAACTTATAGGAATGAATGTAGCGACCAAAAATTTCTAAACTTTTTTTCTTGTCTTTTTTCAATAGAGGTGTTCCAGTAAAACCGATGAAAATAGAATTATTAGGTAAAATTGTTTTCATAGCACTGTGTAATTCTCCACTTTGAGTTCTGTGGCACTCATCTATAAAAACAATAAAATCTCCTTTGGGTTGAAAATCTTTTGAAATTTTTAGTTCTTCAATAAATTCATTGGTTGCATTGTCTTCTTTACCGCCAAACTTATGTACCAAGCTGCAAAGCAGTCTTGGTGAAGTATTGTTAAGTCTTGAAATTAAATCGGCACCACTTTTTGTTCTTGTAATTGTTTCGCCAACTCCAAGAAAAACGCCTTCAATTTGTTCGTCTAAATCTGTTCGGTCTGTAACGATTAATAATCTAGCTTTTGGATTGTTTTCTAAAACCCATTTTGCCAACCAAACCATTGTTAAACTTTTTCCGCTTCCTTGTGTATGCCAAATAATACCGCCTTCTTTTCTTGAAATGTATTTTTGGGCTTCTTTTATTCCGAAATATTGATTTGGACGACACAGTTTTTTTGTTCCGTGGTCGAATATTACAAAATCGTGAACTATTTCTAGCAATCGTTCTCTGCTACAAAACTGTTCGATGTGCTTGTCTAATAGAATAACATTAGGATCATAGACATCGTTATCTTCTTTCCATTTTAGGAAATATTTTTCTTCTGTTTTGGTTGTACCATAATACAAACCATTACTATCATTCCCGGCTAATACAAATTGTATCGTTGTGAAAAATGACTTATTGAATAAATGCAGTTGGTTGCTTAAGTTTTGCCTAATTCCTTCACTGGCTGAAACACTTGCTTTTTTTAATTCTAAAACACCGAAAGCAATCCCGTTTATGTAGATTACAATATCTGGTCTGCGTTCTTTAGCTCCTCTGATAGTTACTTCTTCAGCAATAGCAAAATTATTATTTAATGGATTATCCCAATCAATAAAGTCAACGTGCTCTGGTCGTTTGATGGCTTCTACTTTTTTGGAAGTTCCATAACGCAATAAGGAATAGACTTCTTTATTAGCAGTAAAAAGGTCGTCGTTAGAATTTATAGTTGCCTCTTTTTTCAAAGCAAATATTGCTTTGTTTATCAGTTCCTCACTGTACTTTTCAGTGCCTTGGAGGTATTTACGCAATTCTACTTCTTCGACATTGCTGTTGCCTTCTCTTTCTTCCCAATTACCCAAATAATCGTATTTCAAAGTTTCTTGAAACCATTTCACAATACGGTTTTGTGTTGCTCTTTCTATTTGTCCTACTTTACTCATAGTATGTATTGCTTAAATAGTTTTCTATATATTGTATCATTTCGTCTTGATGTTTTTCCGCCAGCGTGTCGCTCCAGGTATTGTTTGAATAAATAATATCCATTTTTAAGCTGTCTAACTTGACCCTATTATTATTTACAAAACGTTGTCTTTTTTCATTGAATGGCAAATTACTATACTCTGAATTGATGCTTCGAGAAACTAAAGATAGATTGCCAAAATGATTAAGCATATCTTCTGAAACCGTATTGGTATCGGTGACTTTTTGTGTTTGTGGCGAAATATGTTCAACAGAATTTTTAGCAGTGAACTTGAAATTTTTCCATCGTTCATCTTTAGTATCTTTCAAAGTATTCCACAAAACAAATTCTAGCTTATAAAACCAGTAGTGTGGAAAACTTGTTCCTTCTGGTTCCACTAACAATGATGTGTCAAAGGTAGCTGTGTAATTATATTCAACTAAGAACTTTCTTGTTCTAACTATCAAACTTTCGGGTTCACCAGAACAGAGCAAATTATTATCTAAATGCTTCAAATAATTGAAACTATTTTGTCCTTTGTTGTCTACTAAATATTTAAGATATGGTGTAAGCCAATAGTGCGTTGTGATTTGTTGCGAATGGTATAAAAGACTTTGAAGCAATGCTTCTCCCTCATTAGCATCTGGTTGTCTTCTTCTTAAATAGTAATTTCCTTTGCTATCGTACTTTTCGAGTTTACAAATCAGGTGTGTTTCTCCATCTTCTAAACGAACCCATTTAATAATGTGCTTGTCAAAAACGTATCTAACTTGCCAAAGCAATTCAATAAATGAAGTGATGTCCGTTTTTAACTGTTGGGCACTTTTATCTTTGGTCAAAAATTGATGCTCAAAAATGTTCAGTAATTCTTTGTCTAATATTTTAGGAATATCTGGTTGGTTGTTATTTACTAAGAATATCCTAAGCGTATGTTGCAACAGCATTGGAAACGAAATAATACTTCTTACATCGTCTGCTTTGTAGGTTTCATCTTCGGTGTTTTTATCTTCTTCTATTTGAAAATCATTGGTTGATAAAATGTTTTCCAAACTTAACGGTTTAAAATCATTAAACTCATTTTGAGCAATAACTCCTAATACATTTGTTGCAAGACTTAGTTTTTCTGTTCCTGTTTTTGCAATATCATTTTCAAACAAATCTTGTATTCGAACTTTGGCTATGTCTTTTATGTTTTTTTCTACATAACTTTCCATATAGGAGCAAGCATCCCAAATGTAACTGTACTTCAACCTGTCTTCCGGGTTTAGCTTGTTTAATAATTGTGCTTTTAATATTTCGTGATGTTGCAATTGAATACCTCTGTTGTTTATGATTTCAAACAATTTATTAAGGTCTGTTGTTTTAGGTACTTCTGTAAATATTAATTGTACTTTTTCATAAATGAATTGGGCAATCTTATTGCTTTTTCCGACTTCTTTTTTTTCTAATTCTTTTTTGAAAGTATCGATATATGCTAAGGCATTCTCGATATTGGTATTGGCTTTACCATCTGTAATACCCAATATATAATGCTTGAAATACTGGTATATCTCTTCACGAATGGCAAAATGAACTCTATGCCTATTTTTGTCCATTTCCTTTCTTTCAATAAAAGGCGTTAAACTATTTTGCAAAACAAGACTTATCATCCAAAGCGTGGTAAAACGTTGTTGTCCATCTATTAAATCATAAACTACACCATCCGCTATTAGTTCGTTCTCAACTACTAGTACACCACCCAAAAAGAAAATATCTTTATCCGTATCAAAAGCAGTTTCAATATCTTCTAGTAGTGTTTTTATCTGGTCTTCTTCCCAAACGTACAAACGCTGGTAAATGGGAATGTTGAAGAAGTATCTATTACTTACAACATCTTGCAACGCTATTTTGGTAGATTGTATGCTCATTGTAATTTGCTGTTTAAAATTGTAGGTGTTATCCAGTTTGATTTACCCACAAGATTTTGTTTGGTGTAATACTTATACAAACTGCTTTTATAGGCACCTCTTACGCCATTATCTGGTAAGTCGGTTCGGGCATATATTTTTTCTATATCTAAATTTTGACTTACGTGTTTTAATTCGCTCAAGAAAGAAATGACTTCCTCTGGGCGGAATGACTGACTGATGACATCAAAAATATTATTATCGGTTTCTTTTAAAAATTTTAGCGATGCTTCTTTGAAAATATAATATTTTTCTAATCGTAATGCTCCTAAAATGTGGTCGAACCAAAGTGTGAATTCTAACAATCTGTTACTTCCAAATTTATCAAAATACATAACAATTGCCAGTAGATGCAATTCTTTTAAGTAAAGCGATATGTGTTGCAATACGTGGTTGTAAAACGTTCTAACAGCTTTTATTTCGGGATTGGTATCTGCTTGATTAAAGAAAATAATTTTAACCAAATCTGCATATTTTTCTGCAAAAAGAAAAAAACCTAATCCTTCGCTTATGGGTTGCCTTAAAGTAAATGGTAAGTATGCACTGGTGCTACTCATTTCTACGGCAGCTGGATAGAGTGTAAACTGCTGTTGTGATTTTAGTTGTAATGCAGTCGCCAGGGTATTATTGGTATTGGGATATAAAGGTACTGTATCAGGTTGTAACTGCTTGATGGCTTTTTTTTGAAACTCGTTGAGTATGTCTTCGTCTTGTTCTCTATAAATTACTTTTTGACCATTCCAACAACGGCTGCGCCACAAAAACTGATGAAAAAGTTCGGCTATAAAATCTTTTTTTTGCCCAAATAAGGTTTTACTGCCTTGTATTTTTTCCCAACGAAAAGCGCAATTGGTTTGAATTTTTAAATATTCGGCATTGCCAATGGCTCTCAAGTGATAGGCTTTTAATAAATCGGTTGGGTTGAGTTTTACGCCACGATTGTTTTGAGTATCAAAAAATGTAAAAGCCAAATCTTCGGATAACGTGGTAATAAATGTAAACTGCAAATTATTGAATAGAAAATCTGCTTTGTCTTGCCATTCGGTCTTTATTTCTTGAAATAAAGCTTTTGCGTTTAGAATGTTTTTAGCAGAAATAGGTGAATGATATTCTAAAGCCATTTTGCCATTGGGCAATAAACCGTCGTTCAATATATAATATAAAGTGCATAGTGTAGTAAGGCGTTGTTGACCGTCTATGATGAATAATTTTTGTTTTTCGTTATGTTGATGTAACAAAATGTTTCCCATATAATATTGCAAATCATTTGGGTTTTCAAGGTATTCTCTTAAATCCTTGATAAGTTCTATTATTTTACTTTTTCCCCATACAAACGGACGCTGATAACTATCGATACCCACTGGATAAATAGCTTTTTGTGTAAAAAACTCCTGAAAGCTAAATACCTGTACTTCTACATTTTGAATGTTGGTTACATTAATCATATTTTGCGATATTTTTAGAGGCTTTTACAAATAGTAATAAATTCACTTTTTTCACAATCAACCCATCGATTTATTAACTTATCCACACCAACCTGTTCAGCGTGTTTAATAAAACAATCTTGCCATTCTTTGTCATTAGTAAAGAGGCGGTTTATACCATCATTCATATCTAGACAATTTAAAAAACCAAGATATAAAAGCACAACAGGAATACCTTGATTTGCTAACCACCAAGTATAAGCAACACGGTTTGAGAGTTGGTAACAATTATCTCGAGATATGGAAATACCACTAATTCTATTGTTGATTTCGGTATTGGCTTGTTCTATAGCTTTACCAATTTCTTTGTGGTTTAATTTTGAGGGTTCTGATGCGCTATTATCGTAAAATTTTTCTTTCCTTTCTTTTTCCAATTCACTCCAATGTGCTTTGGCTTCGACCAATAGAATACCTCGTTTGCCATTAATATTACAGGTAGAAACAAAATCCCAATTGGGCGTTGTAGTATCTATGTGAAGCCACCATTCTACGATTTTTGAACTAAGCAATGGATCGAAATTGTATTTCAAAAAATCTTTTAACTGAGCTTCTTTTTGTAAATGAATGTTTTTTGGCATCCAGTTATCGTATTCGCTCACTACTGTTTTAGTACCTTTTGTCAAAGTATTTATAGTAGCCAAAAAACTTCTAGATTGCACTAAATCTAAAACACACTTTTTGCTTCCTTTCAATATCATACCAACCTTATTTTACCAGTTAAAAGGTTTTGCATCATTCCTTGTTTAATACTTTTATATTTCTCCAATTTAGTTTCTAAAACAAGTATTTCATTATCCATATCTAAAAGCACAGATGCTATTTTTGTTTGTTCTTCTTTTGTTGGAGGCATATTTATTGTTATTTTATTTAAATGAACTGGACCAAAATTTGGTTGTGCTCCACCAGTGATTAAAAGGTCAATTTGATTTTTAAATTGAGAAGACTTCAGATAGGTTAATAAAAAGTTATAATCTAAACTACTTAATGGCTTAAACCTGATAACACTAGTATTCATAAGCAATGGTAAATCTTGTTTTTTTACAACTGCAACTTTTCCATAACTATTTCCTGAACTTGCTACAACAATATCATTTTCATCTATTTCAAAATGTTCATACATTTTATGGAATTCTTCTAACGAAATATGTCTGTCTGTCCTATCTAGATTTAATAATCCATTTTCTAAATTCGTAACATTAATAACTTTTATCCCTCTTTTAGTAAATTGCCAATTCCTAAGACCTGGGCCTTCTTGAAACCAACATAAATCCTTAAATGGTTTTATTTCCCAATCTTCTTTTGGTTGAAGTAATTTTATCATTGCACATAGTTTGATATTTCTTTTTTTTGCAATGAGTTTTTCCAACTCAATTATTAAATTATCTGCATCGGATAAGGCTGTAGAAATGGCAGATTGTTCTTCAAGAGTTGACGGTAGAGGAATTGAAATATTTCCCAATTGAGTTGCACTTATATGAACAACAGCATCACCTTGTCCTCGACTTGCTTTTTGTTTTTGAATAAAAGGTGCGTTTAATAAATAACCTAAATACAATGGTTCTGCCTTAGTAGGTGAAAGAATTACAATATCACCGCCTGCATATGCTTCAAAACAATTAACAAAAGCAACACTTTTACCAATTTCCTCTTTTGTTTCGCCTGAACCTGCAAATAAGATATCTCCTCTTTTAAGCTTCTTTGCAGTTTCTGAAATATCTTTTGAAATAAAAGAATAGAATTGTTTAATGTAGTCGTTATGTCTTGTGTATAATTCTCCATATCGAACACAAGGAATTTCTCCGCTTAAAGCTTCATCCTTTCTAATACCTGCACCTTTGGAGAATTTACCTAAATCGCTTAATCGTTTCACTACCCAATCATTAGGAATTAAACCTACTTCAGTTTGTTTATATTTTTCTATTACTAACTCCATACAAATCCCATTTTTTGAAGGTGAGTAGTTACTTTGCTTTCTAAATCGGCAACGTCCTTGGTTTGTTTTGGCAATGGAGTTTCATATAGTTCTGCCAGTTCTTTTATACGTCTTGTAAGGCGTTGGCTGATACATTCCATTTCGGATTTTATACTTTTTTCAATAGCTGTCATCCATTTATCGTCAACTACCAATTGTTTTATTTCATCAATGGTTAGCATTTTGTATTTGACTAATACTTTTTTATCTAATTCGGCAGCAGCTTCTTTTATTTTTTTAGTTAGTACCGCTTGATCCTCAATTAATTTTAAATAGGTTTTTAACACCGTAATTTCTTCGGCATTTTCTGATTTTAGTTTTGGCGTGTCAATGGCTTTTAATCGTTTTTGAACCGTTCCTTTATTGATTTTATCAAAGTCGAAAAAGATACCTTCTTCAATGTTGTGTTCTTCTACAAGTTCAGTTTGTGTGGCAGCTAAAGCTTCTTTGTCTGCTTCTAATTTTTGTAGTGCTGTTTTTTCTGGTAAAAAATAACGGTCAATAACTAGTGCTTTTGGCACCAGGTCGCAATCCCAACCTTTATCAGTTTCCACACCAGCTTTGTTTTTAACCAATATTCTATACGGCTCAGCTTTCCAACCGTCAACCGCAATGATATAGGTGTCGTCTTGCATTGTTTCGTTCCAATAGTTCATTACGTGTTGGTAAACATCGTATTTATCCATCAAAGCTTTGCTGGTATAGTCAAATAATATGGCTTCGGAGGTTGTATGAATTACTTTTTTTGGTTTGACACCAGCAGTTAATTCTTTTAAGAAAATGGTTTTTTTGTTTTTCCAATCTGTAAAAATTCTGTCCATTTCTTTACTGAACGCCACAAATTCAGGATGGTTGAAAATGGTTTGTTTAATATCTTCTTTAGCGATTTTTAGGTCGCTGTAGTTTGTTCTTTTATTAGCAACAAATAATTCCTTTTTGAGTGAAGGATAGACTTCCCAATATTGCTTTAAGGCTTCGATATCCTCGTTTGGAATTCCGCCCAATAAATGTGCTTCAATATCTTGAATATCTTCTACTTCTTGATTGTCTATGTATCGTGGAATGTTTAGGTTGAAATCGTTCTTTGGGTCGCTAATTTCGGTAATGCTCACTAAACGACTGAACTTTGGTATTTCAGTTTGTTTATTGAACACATCGGTAATTTTATGAATGTCCTGTTCTCTCAAACGGTTTTTGTTTCCGTCTTTAAGAAACCCTTTGCTAGCGTCAATCATAAAAATTCCTTTCTCATCATCTGAAAGGACTTTGGTGTTTTCAGCATATTCCATATCTATCACAATCACACAAGCTGGAATACCTGTGCCATAAAACAAATTGGCAGGTAAGCCAATGATGCCTTTTATAAAGCCTTTCTGAATTAAGCTTTTTCTAATTTCAGCTTCTGCATTACCACGAAACAAAACGCCGTGCGGTAAAATACAGGCTGCTTTACCTGTGCTTTTTAATGATTTTACGATATGCAACAGGAACGCATAATCACCATTTTTTGTTGGTGGAATTTTTCCTTCTTCAAAACGGTTGTAAATGTCGTTAGCTGGGTCAAAGCCATCAGTCCAATTTTTAGATGAAAAAGGTGGATTTGCAACGATATAATCAAATGTTTTTAAATCACCCAATTCATTTTTATGCAACGGATTGGACATTGTGCTTTGCCCTTTTTCGATTACTGCTTCCGGGTTGTTGTGCAAAATCATATTCATTCGAGCCAAAGAAGCATTTGCCGTTTCTTTTTCTTGTCCGTATAAATTAACTTTATTATCAGCTTCGTCAGCTACTTTTAGCAATAAGGAACCTGAACCACAAGTTGGGTCATAAACGGTCTGTTTTTCTTTATTTCCTTTGTTTACCTCGATTACTTTTGCCAATACACGGCTTACTTCGGCTGGTGTGTAAAATTCGCCTTTACTTTTTCCACTTTCAGAAGCAAAGTGTCGCATTAAGTATTCATAAGCATCACCCAATATATCATCACCTTCGGCTCTGTTCTTACTAAAGTCTAAAGCTGGATTTTCGAAAATAGTTATAAGCCCTGTTAGCTTATCGACCATTTCTTTTCCTTTACCTAACTTTTCTTCGTCCTGAAAACTGATTACATCAATTACGTTAACTAGATCATTTTCTTTGGCAAGTTTGGTAATTGCCATATCCATTTTTTCTCCAATATCCTTTTGCCCTTTCAGACTTTGCATATCTTTGAAACTACCACCTTCTGGAATAAATATTAAGGCGTTTGTGTCATTTGAATATTTATCACTAACATACTTCACAAACAATAAAACCAACACATAATCTTTGTATTGACTTGGTTCCATCGAACCTCTTAACTTGTCACAACTTGCCCAAAGTGAGCTATATAATTCGGATTTTTTAATTGCCATTCTGTATGTTTACTTTTTATTTTGGTTTTTTAATTTGATTTTTGACATCCTGTAAATAAAATAATTGTACCGTTTCGTTAATGAAATTAACTGCTACAAAAAAGTACAAACTGCTTTTTTTTGGGATTGAATTTAACTAGTTATTGCGGTAAAAACTAAT
>NZ_JAYVFH010000194.1:0-2725 GCF_043773265.1 Flavobacterium sp.
GATTTCGTGTCCTGTGGTTTCTAGTTTACGAGCTACAACAGCTTCGGCAATCATATCAGTAACGCCGGCACCTATCATGTGGCAACCTAACCATTCGCCGTATTTAGCATCGAAAATTACTTTTACAAATCCGTCTGGAGTTCCAGATGCTTTTGCTTTTCCAGATGCTGAGAATGGAAATTTTCCAATTTTTAATTCGTAACCTTTTTCTTTAGCTTGTTTTTCTGTCATACCTACAGAAGCAATTTCTGGAGAAGCATAAGTACAACCTGGAACGTTACCATAATCTATTGGATCTACGTGCAAACCAGCAATTTTTTCTACACAATTTATTCCTTCTGCAGAGGCAACATGAGCCAAAGCTTGACCTGGTGTTACATCGCCAATGGCATAATATCCAGGAATGTTAGTTTGAGAAAAAGCATTTACAAGAATTTTATCTTTATCAACGGCAATTCCTACTTCTTCTAATCCAATATTTTCTATATTTGTTTTAATTCCTACTGCCGAAAGTAATATTTCTGCTTCAAGAATTTCTTCTCCTTTAGCGGTTTTTACAAATGCTTTAACTCCGTTTCCAGAAGCATCAATTTTTTCTACTGATGATGATGTCATGATTTTAACACCAGCTTTTTTCATAGAACGCTCCATTTGTTTAGAAATATCTTCGTCTTCTACAGGAACAATATTGGGCATAAATTCTATTAACGTAACATCTGTTCCCATGGCGTTATAAAAATGCGCAAATTCAACTCCAATGGCACCAGAACCAACAATAATAATCGATTTTGGTTGTTTTGGCAATGTCATTGCTTGTCTGTAACCAATAACTTTTACACCATCTTGAGGAAGATTTGGCAATTCTCGAGAACGTGCTCCAGTGGCAATAATTATATGATCTGCAGAATATTCTGTAACTTTTTTATCTACTGTGGTAACGTCAATTTTTTTTCCTGGTTTTAATTTTCCAAAACCATCAATTACATCAATTTTATTTTTTTTCATTAAAAACTGAACGCCTTTACTCATATCGCCAGCTACATTTCTTGAACGATTTACAACAGCATTAAAATCTTTATCATATTCTTTTACAATTAATCCATAATCGGCTGCGTGTTTTAAATAATCAAAAACTTGTGCCGATTTTAATAATGCTTTTGTTGGAATACAACCCCAATTTAAACAAACGCCACCAAGACTTTCTTTCTCGATTACTGCAACTTTAAAACCTAATTGCGAGGCACGAATTGCGGTTACATATCCACCTGGACCAGAACCTAAAACTATAATATCGTATTTCATTTTTCTTTATTTATTTTTTTATTGGTAAAAATGAATTATTTAAAATTCTTTTTATCGTTGATTTATTGTTAGTAATTGGTTAGCAAAAATAACTATAAATTATAAATTATTTTAAAGTTTATTAAGTAATATTTGTATTATGCTAAACTTAAAATAAAATTATCCATTTCTATTTTTTGGCTTTCATACTTTATTTGTAAAATTGAACTTTCTCCCATTTTATTATAATATTCTAATCCTTTATTGGCAAAGAATTTTTTATGATATGTAGAGATTTCTGGTATATTTGGGTATTTTTTATTAAAAATCATTTCATAATATGCTTGCCATTCACGTTCATTTTTATCTAAAACATAAGGTTTTACAGCTTTTTGATCTACATGAATTAACTCATGAACAATCATTGTAATTATTAATGCCAAAGGAAATTGAAAAATATTTTGTGGTATTCTAATAATTTGTTCTTCGCCAAAATTGCCTTCTGTTGTGAGAAGTATAAATTCAGGATTTGCTATTTCACGAAAAGTGATTTCTTTCAAATTTTTATTTTTCAATTCATAATGTTCTAAAACCCAATAAAATGCATTGATAGTTTGACCATTGTTATGGAATGTATCAACTTTAAATTTTATTTCCTCGAATGTCATAAATTATTAAAAAAATTGGCTATGGTCTAAACAATATATTTAGTATCTTTGTTTTATGAAAGATATAATTTTAGAACAAATATCGGAATTAAATCAAGAAGATAAATCCCGATTATACAAAGTTATCGAAGGTTTTTTATTTGATAATGAAGTTGATATAACAAAAGAACAAGACAAAGAGAAAGTTTCCATTGCTAATAATTGTCCACATTGCGAGTCAACAAAGACAAGAAAAAATGGACATCAATATGGAGTTCAGCGTTTTGTTTGTAATGATTGCAAAAAGAATTTTAGAGTTAGTACAGGTTCAGTAACAGCTCATTTAAAGAAAAAAGAACTTTTAAAAGTTTATATTCCCAATATGTTAGCAGGATATAGTCTTGAAAAATGTGCAAAACTTACAGGAATTAGTAAGCAAACTTCTTTTGATTGGCGACACAAAATTCTTTCTGCTTTAGGTAAATTTCAAAAAGAGCAAATGCTATCAGGAATATGCGAAAGTGACGATGTTTTTATTGAATTTTCAGAAAAAGGAAATCAAAATTTAGATCGTGAACCACGAAAAAGAGGTAAAAGTGTTTTCGTAAAAAAGAAAAGAGGTATCAATGACGATAAAGTTGCTATTCTAATAAGTTGTGATAGAAAAGGTAATAAACATTTGCAAGTAGCCACAAGAGGAAGAGTATCGGCCGATGATATAAATGCTATATTAAAAGATAAGTTAGAACCAAAAACTGTTTTATGTACTGATGGACATCGAAGTTTTGAAGCTTTTG
>NZ_JAYVFH010000195.1:0-29876 GCF_043773265.1 Flavobacterium sp.
AAAAACTCCGAATTAATTTCTTAATTCGGAGTTCAATTTTATTGAGATTGATTCGTTCCTCGAAATGACTATTTCACCAAAGTCATTTCATCAACAATGTGTTTAGCACCAGAGTAATTCTCGATTACCCAAAGTACATATCGAATATCAACGTTGATTGTTCGTTGCAATTTAGGATCAAAAATTACGTCACCAGCCATTGCTTCGATGTTTCCATCAAATGCTAAACCAATTAATTCTCCTTTTCCGTTAAGAACTGGCGAACCTGAGTTTCCTCCTGTAATATCATTATCTGTCAAGAAATTTATGTGAAGTGAACCATCTTTGTCTGCATAACGACCAAAATCTTTGTTCTTTTGCATGTCTAAAATACGCGTTGGTAAATCAAATTCTTGATCTCCTTTTTTGTATTTTTTAACTTGTCCTGCAAGTGTTGTGTAGTTGTTTACAACAGCATCATTTCTTTTATCAGCTGGCAATGAACGAACTTTTCCGTAAGTTAAACGCAATGTTGAATTGGCATCTGGATATTTAATTACTCCTATTTTAGATTCGCGTAAACCTTCAACTAATAATCTAAATGATGAACCATAGTTGTTTTGAGCTTTTGTAATTTCATCTGATTTTGATGAAAAATGTGTAAGCATATCATTAGAAATCATATACAAAGGATCGTTATCTAGCATACCTTGACTTGGTAATTGCAAAAATGCTTTTATTCTATCTAAAGATGATAATACACTTAAATCAACTGCTGCATTTACATATTTAGTATAATCGTTGTTGTTTTCTTCGCCAATTTTTTTAACCATTGGAGCAATATTGTATCCTACAGATTTAGTTGCATACAATTTTAATTGCGCAGCTAATAAATCTTTTTCAGCTGGAATGTGCATGTCTGCAAATATTCCTTCTGCCATTTCAATAATTTTTGGAGCTAATTCTGCTCGTTTTGTTGCATCGGATTTAGTATAAGTATCCAATTGTTTTCCTAAAGTTCTTCCAATTGTTCCAAAAGCTGCTGTTCTAAATAATTGAGTTAGATAATTATCGTGACGCGATTTTTCATTAGTCAAACCATAAAACTCATTTATGTTCGAAATTACGCTTCCGTATTTAGATTTATTAGTTGGTTTATTAGCCCATTTATTGAATTTTGTTTCTTGTATAGCTTTAGATTTAGCAGTACCAAACTTAGAAAGTGCATCAATCATACCTTGACGATTTTTCCAGTAGTTTGCAGTTGAAGCAAATTTTGAAGCATATACTAAATTCAAAGCATCACTTTGATTCATATACTTTTTCATATTATCCATTCCAGTTTTTGCACCTTCAACCCAAGCAGGATAAGCAAATTTTACGTTTTGCTCAATTCCACCAGCTGGCATCCAACGATTTGTTCTTCCTGGATAACCAAGAATCATGGCAAAATCATTTTCTTTTACACCACCTAAATTTACTGGCAAATAATGTTTTGGTTTTAAAGGAACATTGTTTACAGAATAATCTGCTGGAGTTCCATCTGCATTTGCATAAACTCTAAACATAGAGAAATCGGCTGTGTGTCGTGGCCATTCCCAATTGTCGGTGTCACCTCCAAATTTCCCTAAACTTTCTGGTGGAGTTCCAACTAAACGTACATCTTTATAATCTTGATATACAAAATAATAATATTCATTTCCTTGAAAAAAAGGACGAACAGAAACGGTATACTTTCCACCTTCGTTGTTTTCTTTTTCAATTTTAGCGATTTCAGCATTGATAGCTTTTTCTCTATCTGCTTCGCTCATACTTGGATTTACAACTGCTAAAATTCTTTTAGAACAATCGTCCATACGAACAAAGAAACGCACATATAAACTTGAAGGTTTCATTTCAGATTTTCTATCGGCTGCCCAATACCCATCTTTTAAATAATTTTTTTCTGCAGTTGATAATTCAGCAATTGCATCATAACCGCAATGATGATTAGTTAATACCAAACCATCTTTTGAAATAATTTCGGCAGTACATCCGCCATTAAACTGAACTATAGCATCTTTTAAACTATGGTTGTTGATGCTGTAAATTTCTTCGGCTGTCAATTGCAAGCCCATTTTTTGCATATCACGGTGATTTAAACGTTCAATGAACATTAAAAACCACATTCCTTCGTCAGCTTTTACACTTGTTGGAACAAGCAAGATTGCTGCGATTAAGGAAAAAATAATTTTCTTCATAATTGAAATATAAAAAGGTTAATTTAGATTTAAGTTAATAGTCTATAACAAATAACAAATGTTACAATATATTAAAGAATATTTGCTATTTTTAGCAATGCGAAACTACGCTTTTTTGAGTGTTTATTAAAATTAAAAAAGCAAAACTAAAGCTAATGCATAAATTTAACTTTATTTTAGTAAAATAAAGCTTAAAATCGTAGAATTAATTTTACAGAAAAGCACATTGTTTATAATAAAATACTCGTAAATTTGTTTAAACTAATAAAATAAATATTATGGGATTGTTTTCGTTTATTAAAGGTGCTGGAAAAAAACTTTTTGGAAAAAAAGAAGAAGAAGCTCCAGTTGAAGAAAAAGCAACTTTAAAAGCAAGTGCTTTGATTGCTCATGTTCAAGAATTGGGATTGGCTTTTAAGAGCTTGAAAATTTCTTTGACTGCTGACGGAACTGTTGTTCTTGATGGCGAAGTAGAAAACCAAGCCGATGCTGAAAAAATTGTTTTAGCTGTAGGAAATGTTGATGGTGTAGAGTCTGTTGATAACAACATGACAGTTGAAATTCCTGCTCCAGAAGCAAAATACCACACTGTTGAAAAAGGCGATTGGTTGTCTAAAATTGCTAAAGAATATTATGGTGATGCAACGAAATTTAATATAATTTTTGAAGCTAATAAACCAATGTTGTCTGATCCTGATGAAATTTATCCAGGTCAAGTTTTGAGAATTCCAAACTTAGATTAATTCCTGTTTTTTGCCTCAATAAAAAAGGGTTTCATGATTTATTATGAAACCCTTTTTGTTTTTTATATTCCATGACTGTTTTCTGGCTTGTCATCATCAACATTTAGCATTTCCCAAAGTTTATCTTTTAACTCTGTTAATCCTTGTTGAGCAACTGACGAAATAAACAAATAGGGTGTTCCTTTTATTTCTTTTTTTAGTTGTGCATTTAATTCAGATTTTAATTCGTCGTCTAGCATATCACATTTAGAAATAACTAGTAATCTATCCTTATCTAGCATTTCTGGATTGTAACGACGTAATTCATCTAATAGAATATCATATTCTTTTTTGATGTCTTTTGCATCTGCAGGAACGAGAAATAATAATGTTGAATTTCTTTCAATATGTCTAAGGAAATAATGTCCTAATCCTTTTCCTTCGGCTGCACCTTCAATAATTCCAGGAATATCTGCAATTACAAATGATTGAAATTCACGATAAGCTACAATTCCTAAATTGGGTTTTAATGTAGTAAAAGCATAATCAGCAATTTTTGGTTTTGCAGAAGTCAATACAGATAACAAAGTTGATTTTCCTGCATTTGGAAAACCTACCAAGCCAACATCTGCTAATACTTTAAGTTCTAGAATAACATCCAATTCAGTAGTTGGCATTCCGGGTTGTGAATATCGTGGTGTTTGATTAGTTGAACTTCTAAAATGCCAGTTTCCTAATCCTCCTTTTCCTCCTTGAGCAATAATTCGTTGTTCACCATGCTCTGTAATTTCGAATAGAATTTCTCCTGTTTCTATATCTTTTACAACTGTTCCAAGTGGTACTTCTACATATTTATCTTCGCCATCGTGACCAGTGCTTCTAGAACTTCCACCATCACCACCATGACCACCACGCATGTGTTTTACAAATTTTAAATGAAATAATGTCCAAAGATTTTTATTTCCTTTTATATAAACATGTCCTCCACGACCACCATCACCACCATCTGGACCACCTTTTTCAATAAATTTTTCTCTGTGTAAATGCGTTGAACCTTTTCCGCCTTTACCAGATGTTACATATATTTTTACGTAGTCTACAAAATTTCCTTCTGTCATTTTCTTTTGTGTTCAGTGTTCAGTTATCTAGATTCTCTAAAACTGATTAAATTTATTTTTTCAATGAACATTATTTGGAAATCAGATTTACTGAATACTAAAAACTGAACACTGAATACTTTTTTTATTTATCTTTTAATGTTGTAATTAAAATTTTATCAATTTTAACTCCATCCATATCTAATACTTCAAATTCAAGTTTATTCCAAATTAATTTTTGTCCTTGTTTAGGGATTATGCCTAATTCTGTTACAATTAATCCGCTAACGGTTGTTACTTCATAATCTCCAGTGAGATCATCCATATCAAAATAAGTTAGAAAATCATGTAGCGAATAATGCCCATCAACCAACCAACTTCCATCCTCTCGAGCAACAATTTTAAATTCATCTTCATAAAAATCGGCTGCATCACCAACTAAAGCTTCTAGGATATCATTTAATGTAATTATTCCTTGAAAAACGCCATGCTCATCAGTGACTAAAGCATAATGAACTTTTGATTTTTTGAAATTTTCTAATGCTTTATATGCTGATGTGTGTTCTATAAAATAAACTGGTTCTTTAGTAATTTTCTTTAAATCGAAATTTCCTTTTTCAAAACTAGCAAACAAATCTTTCAATAATACAATGCCTTCAACATCGTCTAAATTATCTCCACAAACAGGATAAATTGAATGTAATTCTTCTAAAACCTTATCTTTAATTTCATTAACCGTATCTTCATAAGACAAGTAAACAATTGAATTTCTATGTGTCATTAAAGAATTTACTTTTCTGTCGCCAATATGAAAAACACGTTCTACAATGTCTTGTTCTATTTCTTGAACTTCACCTACTTCGGTTCCTTCTTTTATAATGGCTTTAATTTCTTCTTCGGTTACTTTTCCGTCTGCAGTTGGTTTTATCTGTAACACTTTTAGTAAAAAATCGGTAGAAGTTGTTAGTAACCATATAAAAGGCATTGTTACTTTAGAAACAATTTTCATTGGTACAGCAACTGCTTTTGCAATTCCTTCTGGATAATTTAATCCTATTCTTTTTGGCAATAATTCTCCTAAAACCAATGAAAAAAAAGTTAATGTTACTACAACAATACCAACACCTATGCTTTCTGCATAGGGTTTTAATATCTCAAAACTAGACACAAATGCTTTTACATCTGTAGTTATTTTATCGCCAGAATAAATACCCGTAAGAATTCCTATTAAAGTAATCCCAATTTGAACTGTAGAAAGAAATTCATTAGGAGAATTGGCTAAATCTAAAGCAATTTTAGCATTTTTATTTCCTTTTTTGGCAGCTGTTTCCAATCGGTTTTTTCTTGCTGAAATCAATGCAATTTCCGACATAGAAAAAATTCCATTTAGGATTATTAAAAAAAGAATTATTAAAACTTCCATAGTTTAAATTTACAAAAAAAGAGCATCAATTCCGAGTTTCGGAAACAGCTCCTTTTCTGTGTACAAATATCTGAAAAAAAATTGAATGCTCGAAACTTTATAATAGCCAATATATTATGCTACAATTGGTCAATAACTAAGCTCAATCTATTGGTAACTTCATGAACCGAACCAATACCGTTAACGGCGTGAAACTTACCTTGATTATTGTAATAATTCATTAAAGGTGCAGTTTTCTCGTTGTATTCTTGATATCGATTTCTAATTTTTTCTTCGTCTTGATCGTCTGGTCTTCCAGAAGTTTTTCCTCTTTCTAAAAGACGAGCAACTAAAATATTATCATCTGCCGCAAGCGCAATTGTTGCAGTAATTGATTGGTTTTTAGATTTTAAAAAAGCATCTAATGCTTCTGCTTGTGCCAAAGTTCTTGGAAATCCATCAAATAAAAATCCGGCAGAATCTTGGTTTTTATCAACTTCACTTTCTAGCATTTTTATAGTAACTTCATCTGGAACTAAATCGCCTTTATCCATAAAAGTTCTGGCTAGTTTACCTAAATCGGTTTCGTTTTTAATGTTAAATCTAAAAATGTCACCTGTAGAAAGATGGGTTAAATTGTATTTTTCTTTTAAAAATTCAGCTTGTGTGCCTTTGCCTGCGCCAGGTTTTCCGAAAAGAACGATGTTAATCATTTTGAAAAAAATTATTTTATTTTTAAATTGGTTTACTAAGGTTTAAAATAGTTTAAAAGTTTAAGAAATTAGTTTATTAAATCTTCCTTCTTCTCGCTTCCATCTTCCAACTATTCTGCTAATTGATAAACATCGGCTAAATTTCTACCTAATCCATCGTAATCTAAACCATATCCTACTATGAATTTATTTGGAATTCTAATGCCAACGTAATCTAATTTTATATCTTTTTTATAAGCATCTGGTTTTAAAAACAAGGTTGCAATCTTCAAATGTTTTACTTTTTTATCTTTTAAAATTGATTTTAGCTCTTCAATTGTGTTTCCTGTATCTACAATATCTTCAACAATTACAACTGTTCTACCTTC
The DNA here is from genome assembly GCF_043773265.1 of Flavobacterium sp. Lineage (GTDB taxonomy): Bacteria > Bacteroidota > Bacteroidia > Flavobacteriales > Flavobacteriaceae > Flavobacterium. Next base: position 6,522 of record NZ_JAYVFH010000195.1, read on the forward strand.
AAGATTTTGGTTTAAACCTATTAATTGTTTTACTTCATTTGTAGATTCTGTTCCTTCGTATGATGCCATTTTAACAAAACTCACTTCACACATTCCTCTATATTGTTTCATCAAATCTGCCATTACCATAAAAGCACCATTTAAAACGCCAATAAAAATTGGAGTTTCATCAAAAAAATCGTCATCCATCTGCTTTGCCATATTTTTAATTGCAAAATCAATTTCTTCGGATGATATAAATGCTTCAAAAGTTTTATCGTGTAAATGAATCATTATAGTAGGTTTTGAGTTAGAAAAATAATTTGCAAATATACAAGTATGTATTGAGTATGAAGTACTATGAGAGCAAAAATTATTAATAAATTGGATTTTTTATATTTGCATTATGAATTTGGAACTTTACAAACGAATAGAAAATAGTTCGGCACATACTCAAAACCGAATTGACAACGGAAATTTCATTGTTCAGAACAATCATTTACTTGATGATTTAGTTCCTTTTTGTTTTGAAATTTCTAATAAATTACATCTTCGTGCTTGCTGTATTCTCGAAAAAGTATTTGAAATTGAATTAAATCTATCTATTAATCACCTTGATTTCATCTGTGAAAATTTAAATAAATTAAAAAATGATAGCGCCATTCGGTCCATTTCAAGATTTATTATGTTGATGGTTCAAGACAATTCTAAAAAATATTACTTATCTAAAAATCAATTAGAAAAAATTACAGAAGTGTGTTTTGACTGGTTAATTTCTGATTATCGAGTTGCGGTAAAACATCACGTTATTCTAACTTTATTTGAAATAGGAAAAACTCAAGATTGGATTTATCCAGAATTGAGATTAATTCTTGAAAAAGATTCTATAGGAAGTTCGCCAGGTTTTAAATCTATTGCGAAGAAAATTATGAAGAAAATAAATTGATTGTCTTATCTTTGCCTAAACACAACTTAAATGAACTTTTTTTCTTCCGATTTTAAATTAGGAATTCTTGGTGGCGGACAACTCGGCAAAATGATGTTGACAGAAACTCGAAAATTTGATATTCAAACTTTGGTTCTTGACCCAAGCGAAGAAGCTCCAGCACGATTTGGTTGCAATGCTTTTTATAAAGGAAGTTTGATGGATTTTGATACCGTATATCAATTTGGTAAAATGGTCAATTTATTAACTATCGAAATAGAAAATGTAAATCTTGACGCTCTACAAAAACTTGAAGAAGAAGGTTTAGTAGTATATCCAACATCTGCAACACTTAAATTGATTCAAAATAAAGGTTTTCAGAAAGATTTTTATGTTCAAAATGACATTCCTACATCAAAACACCAACGATTTGTAGACCTAAATGATTTGAGAAATTCATTAGATAAAAACAAATTAGAATTTCCTTTTGTATGGAAATGTGCGCAATTTGGTTACGACGGAAATGGCGTGAAAATAGTAAGATCTACTTTAGATTTAATTGATTTACCCGAAGTAGAATGTATTACCGAAGAAATGATCGATTTTAAAAACGAATTGGCAGTTATTGTTGCACGTTCAGTTTTTGGTGAAGTAAAAACTTATCCTGTTGTAGAAATGGAATTTCATCCTGAAGCCAATCAAGTAGAATATGTAATTTGTCCTGCACGAATTGATAATGAAGTTGCTAAAAAAGCTATAGAAATCGCATTAAAAGTTTCAGAAAAATTCAATCACGTAGGATTGTTGGCGGTAGAAATGTTTCAAACTGAAAATGATGAAATTCTAGTAAATGAAGTTGCGCCAAGACCACACAATTCAGGACATCACACAATTGAAACAAGTTACACATCACAATTTGAAAATCATCTACGTGCTATTTTAAATCTTCCTTTGGGAAATTGTGATAGCAAAGTTGCCGGAATTATGGTAAATTTGGTTGGCGAAGAAGGTTTTTCGGGACAAGTAGTTTACGAAAATATCGAAAAAATAATGGCAATTGGCGGAGTAACACCGCACATTTACGGCAAAAAAGAAACGCGTCCTTTCAGAAAAATGGGACATGTGACAATTGTAAATGAAGATATGAATGAAGCAAGAAAAATTGCCGAAGATGTAAAGAATTCGATTCGAGTTATTAGTAATTCAAAAACAATTTTAAACTTTTAAACATTAAACTTTTAAACAAAAATTAATGAAAGTAGCCATAATAATGGGAAGCATTTCAGACATGCCAGTAATGCAAGAAGCCATCGACATCTTAAAAAGTTTTAACATCGAAACCGAAGTCGATATCGTTTCAGCACATAGAACTCCAGAAAAACTATTTGATTTCAGTAAAAAAGCACACACTCGTGGCATTTCCGTAATTATTGCTGGTGCTGGTGGTGCAGCGCATTTACCTGGAATGGTTGCTTCAATGTCGCCACTTCCTGTAATTGGTGTTCCTGTAAAATCAAGTAACTCTATAGATGGTTGGGATTCGGTTTTGTCAATATTACAAATGCCTGGCGGAGTTCCTGTTGCAACTGTAGCTTTAAACGGAGCCAAAAATGCTGGAATTCTCGCTGCTCAAATTATTGGTTCTTCGGATAAAACAGTTTTAGAAAAAATTATTACCTTTAAAGAAAGTTTGAAAGATGCTGTAAATAAATCTTCGGAAAATTTAAAGAAATAGTTTTTTTAGGAGCTATTCCAGCTATCCGTTGCAATCTTTCTTGTCTTGAACTTGTTTCAAGATCTTGAAACAAGTTCAAGACAAGAAAGGATTTCCACTACTATCTGGGCTAAACCATCAGCAAATTTCAGTCTTTAATGATAAAGTTATTCTTAATTTAAAAACTTTGTGCCTTCGAGTCTTAGAGGCAAAAATATAGTATGAAAACACTTACCAAAAAATTCAATACAAAATACGAAACAGCACCTTTTTCTAAAATAAAATTAGAAGATTACAAGCCAGCTTTTATTGAAAATATTGCAGCTGCAAAAGCAGAAATCGATGCTATAATAAACAATCCAGAAACACCAACTTTCGAAAACACAATCGAACCAATTGATTTTTCAGGAGATGCATTAGATAGATTATCGTCTATTTTCTTTAACTTAAATTCGGCAGAAACCAGCGACGAAATGCAAAAAATTGCACAAGAAGTAACGCCATTATTAACTGAATTCAGCAACGATATAACATTAAACGAAGATTTATTTAAAAGAATAAAATTGGTTTACGAACAAAAAGAAAGTTTAAATCTATCGCCAGAACAAGCGACTTTAATGGATAAAAAATTCAAAAATTTTTCTAGAAACGGAGCTTTATTATCAGAAGAAAAAAAATCTAAACTTAGAGAAATTGATACTGAATTAGCAAAACTAAAACTGACTTATAGCGAAAATGTTTTGGCTGAAACTAACAATTATCAGTTGCATATCACTAACGAATCTGATTTAAAAGGTTTGCCAGAAGGAACAATTGAAGCAGCAAAAGCTTTAGCAAAATCTAAAAATCTAGATGGTTTTATTTTTACTCTAGATATGCCAAGTTATTTACCATTTGTAACCTATGCCGAAAATCGTGAACTGAGAAAAGAAATATCTATTGCAGCAGGAAAAAAAGCATTTCAAAACAACGAATTCGACAATAAAGAAATAACTTTAAAGATTGCCAAATTGCGTTTCGAAAGAGCCAATTTATTAGGATATAAAACCCATTCACACTTTGTTCTCGAAGAACGAATGGCACAAAATCCAGACAAGGTAAAATCGTTTCTAAATGATTTATTGATTAAAGCAAAACCTGCAGCCAAAAGAGAATTTGCTCAATTAACAGCTTTTGCTAAAGAATTGGACGGAATTGATCATCTGGAAAAATGGGATGGCTCTTATTATTCAGAAAAATTGAAACAAAAGTTATTCAATTTAGATGATGAAAAACTAAAACCTTACTTTCAGTTAGAAAACGTCTTAAATGGCGCTTTTACAATTGCCAATAAATTATTTGGATTGACATTTACCGAAGTTTTCGATATCGATAAATACCATGAAGAAGTTACCACATATGAAGTAAAAGACGAATTTGGAGAATTAGTTTCAATATTCTACGCCGATTTTTTTCCAAGAAAAGGAAAACGAAATGGAGCATGGATGACAAGTTTCAAATCGCAATATATAAAAGACGGAAAAAATGAACGACCACATGTTTCTAACGTATGCAATTTCACAAAGCCAACCCAAACCAAACCTTCACTTTTAACATTTAATGAAGTAACCACTTTGTTCCACGAATTCGGTCACGCATTACACGGAATGTTGGCAAACACAGTTTACCCAAGTCTATCTGGAACATCGGTTTATTGGGATTTTGTAGAATTGCCAAGCCAGGTTATGGAAAATTGGTGTTACGAACCAGAAGCGTTGGCATTGTTTGCAAAACATTATGAAACTGGAGACATTATTCCGCAAGAATATGTCGAAAAAATCAAAGAAAGCGCCAGTTTTCAAGAAGGAATGGCAACGTTACGTCAAATTAGTTTTGGATTATTAGACATGGCTTTTCACAGCAACAATCCAAATCAAATAATTGATGTTAAAGCATTCGAAAAAGCAGCATTTGAAGGAACAACTTTATATCCGGATGTAGAAGAAAATTGTATGAGTGTTTCATTTTCACACATTTTTGCTGGCGGATATTCATCTGGATATTACAGTTACAAATGGGCCGAAGTTCTTGATGCTGATGCATTTGCCTATTTTCAAGAAAAAGGAATTTTCAATAAAGAAGTTGCCACAAAATTTAAAGAAAATGTACTTTCTAAAGGCGGAACTGAACTGCCAATGGAATTATACAAACGTTTTCGAGGACAAGAACCTAAAGCTGATGCACTTTTGAAACGTGCTGGGTTGGTATAAATTATAATAAACCTCAAAGGTTTTAAAAACCTTTGAGGTTTATCTACTTCAAAAATTCCCTAAAATTATCTTTATCCAATACCAAAAAACTAGGATTATAAGCATCTTGGAATGATTTTGGTAATTTTGCCTTTTTAGAATTTGCCCATTTAAATTCAAACGCACTTACAGCATCGGCATTGGTTTCTATATAATCAATTTCTTGCTGGGTTGTAGTGCGCCAAAAATAAGGTTTCGCAACACTTTGAGAATACGACAACAATTTCATACGTTCTGAAACTAAAAAATTTTCCCACAACGCACCTTTATCTTGACGCAAATTCAGCGTATTGAAATTTCCGATAACCATATTCCTAACACCATTGTCATAGAAATAAATCTTTTTGTTGGCTTTAATCTCATTGCGAATATTTTTAGAAAAACTATTTAATCTAAAAATTACGAAACTTTTTTCCAACAAATCAATATAATTATTTACTGTATTTTTATCAACACCAACCAATTGCGCAATCTCATTGTAACTCACTTCATTACCAACTTGTAAAGCCAATGCTTGCAAAATTTTCTCTAAAACATTGGATTTTCTAATTCCTGCCAAAGCCAAAATATCTTTATACAAATAACTCGAAACTAGGTTTTTAAGAATTTCATATTCGCTGCCAAAATTGTTAATCACATCAGGATACATTCCGTAAAGCAATCGCAATTCGAGTTGCTGTTGGGCTTTCATATAACCCACATTTTTTTCAAATTCATTCCAAGAAACTGGATACATTTGAAACTCAAATTTTCTTCCTGTTAATGGTTCTTGAGTTGCATTATTAATATCAAAAGCTGATGAACCAGAAACTATTACTTGAACGTCTTTAATCTGGTCAACCATAATTTTCAACTTTAAACCAATATTTGGAATGCGTTGCACTTCATCAATAAAAACATATTTATAATTTCCAATGATGCTTTTTAGGTTTTCGGTATTGGCATTCGACAAAGTTTCTGCAACAGTATTATCATCACCATCAAGAAACAAATAATCACTTTTGTTCAAAATAGAGTTCACCAAGGTAGTTTTCCCAACTTGCCTCGGACCAATAAGCACAATAACTTTACCTTTGTGAAGTTTTGCTTTTAAATTTGATACTAAATCTCTAATTATCATTACTATAATTTTTAACAAAGATATACAAATATTTGCTATTCACCAATATTATATATTTTTTAGTGATTATATTCACCAATATTATATATTTATCAGTTATTGTATTCACCAATATTATATATATTTTGGTGATTACATTCACCAATGTTACTATTTTTATATAAATTTAATAAAACTAAAATAAACTTTCATTTATTATTGAAAGTTCAAAAACATTTATATATCTTTGTAATGTAAATAAAGATGATATGGAATTCAAAGAAGCAAAAAATAAATTCGTTCAAACTTGGGGTGCATTGGGAAGTCAATGGGGAATTAACAAGACAATGGCACAAATTCACGCTTTGTTAATGGTTTCCAACGATGCTATTTCTATGGAAGAAATTATGGAAGAATTAAAAATTTCGAGAGGAAATGCATCAATGAATTTACGTGCCTTGATGGATTGGGGAATTGTTTACAAAGAATATAAAGCTGGCGAACGACGCGAATTTTTTACAGCCGAAAAAGATTTAGACGAACTAGCCGTGAAAATTTCAAGAGAACGAAGTAAACGCGAAATCAAACCTGCATTGAAAGTTTTAAAAGAAGTTTCATCTATTAAAGGAAACTATTCTGATGAAGCTAACCACTTTATTAATCAAACCACAAAGTTGTATGATTTTGTTTTAAAAGCTGATAATATGTTAGAAAAAGCAACCGAATTTAAAGATAATTGGTTGGGAAAATTGGTTATAAAAATAATGAAATAGTTTTTAACAAATGAAAAATAAAACAATTAAAAACTATTCAAAGAGACAAATAAAAAACATTAAAAACGAACGAATTAAATAAAAAAATTTATATAAATCTTTCATTTTTTTCTGAAAGTTTAAAAATAAAATAATTATGGAAGTGCCAATAAAAACAGTAAAAATAATTAATATTATCGGTTTACTATTTCTCATTCTAGGCGGTTATGGTTTAGCTGTAACTGGAGCTATACAAGTTTTTGCAGCAATACTCTTTTTACTACTTTTTCCGAAAAACAAATTAATCTACATCTACTTCGTTTTGGTTTTAGTTTTTTTTGCTTTTTGGGATTACAATAGCTTTGGTTGGTTGTTCACAATACCAATATTTTTAATATTTTACTTAACTTATATAATTCACAAACAAAAAACAACAAAATGAACATAACAATCCCAAACTGGCTAATTATAATAAGTGGAATTGGTCAAATTTTTACAGCGTTGATTTATCCATACATCCGACATCAGGTTTTTGATTGGTATAATGATGTAAAACAATTGAAACCACTAAATCAGGAAATTGCAAAAACTTATGGAAGATATATTCAAGGTTTGAACTTTTCATTCGGATTAATTGCAATTTTATTTACAAATGAACTAAAAGAACAATCTGCGCTTGCAGTGGCGTTAACAGGATTAATTGCTGCTTATTGGGTTGGAAAAGTTACCACTCAAATTGCTTATTATCCAATGTATGATATTCCCAAAAAGACTTTGTTTAAAGTGGGAAGTTATTTTATGAATACACTTTTTGTGCTATTTGCCATTGTGAATACACTACTTTTTATTCATAATTTAATTGGACATTATAAATTTTAAAATATGAACTGGAGTTATTTATTTAAACATTGGTTTTCAACATTGTTAATTGGTCCAATTGTTTCCCAAATAACAAAGTATATTTATGAAGTAAATCCTCATAAAATTGTTGGCTTATTTGAGGTTTATCCAATATCCTTACTATTTGGATTATTTTTTTCAGCACCAACATATATTTTGTATGCTTTAATATATTATTATTTAGCGAAAAACACCGTTAACTTAAAAATTTCGAAAATAATTTTAATTTCATTTGCAGTATTAGGCGTTGTTACAACAACCTCAATAATAAAAGGAAGTATGATGCAAGACATTGCTATATCGTATTCAATAGCATCAATTATTTCTGGATTATTTTTCAAATTAAATTTCAAAGTAAACAAATGACAACAATAAACCTAATCACAAAAATTAACGCACCCAAAAAAATAGTTTTTGACCTATCCAGAAACATAGATATACATCTAAATTCGGCACGTCAAACCAATGAAAAAGCAATTGAAGGAGTAACTTCTGGCTTGATAAACATCAATGAAACTGTAACTTGGCGCGGCAAACATTTTGGATTTTATTTAACACATAAAAGCAGAATGACTGCAATGGATTTTTATGATTATTTTGTAGATGAAATGGAAAAAGGAAAATTCAAATCCTTCAAACACGAACATTCATTTATTGAAAAAGACGGAAAAACAGTTATGATTGACAATCTCAATTATGAAACACCGTTTGGAGTTTTTGGAAAACTATTTGATAAAATTATACTTAAAAAATATTTAACAAATTTTATATTGCAACGAAATAGAATATTAAAAGATTTAGCAGAAAATCAAAAGTGAAACCCACCACAAAACAGGAATGCTTTCTACCCAAAACGAAGTGTAATATTTGTTCCTTTTTACATCTGAAAAATAAATTGAAACGCTAATTACAGATATAACAAATATATCAATATATAGAAAATAATTTTGAAAATTAAACTTACAAAAATCTAATAGTAAGTAAAAAATCAATAAAAAATAACCCAAGGATTTTGTTTTTGCAATTCCGAATTTTTGAGGTAACGTATTCATAGAAATTGAATCTATTTTACTATCCAAAATCTCAAATGGAATTAATAAACTTATTACAATAATAAATCTTTGAATTAAACTTATATCATAATTAATCAGAAGCCATTTCTCAGTTCTAAATGGAATATAAACAGTAATAAATGTTACGACAAAACTTACTAAAAACAATTTTAACCATCCATATTTTCGTAAAAAAGGATAAATAAAAACAAACAATCCTGAAATTAGCATGCATTTTTGAATGTTAAAATTTAAACAGAAAAATGAAATTAAGAATCCAAATAATGCAAAACATGTTACAACAATAATTGAAAAACATTTCTTTTTATCAAAGTTTTTTCTTCTTAAAACATCAAAATATTTTAAGAAATTATAACCTACAATTGTTCCAAAAAAAACATTCGTTGAAAAATAATTTATTCGATGCAAATTATTAGAAATTACAGTGATTTGAACCAAACAAAACACTGCCAAAGCAACATGAATTGAAGAATTTATATAAAAGTTAAGGAGTTTCTTAAAAATTGACATTTTACAAAATTAATCAATCTGTTAATAACAATGTTTTTTAGTTGAAAAATTCTCAAAACATTACAGCTTGTTTAACTCAAAATTAGAACTTTAATAATTACTTTTGTTTTTTTAATAAAAAAGCACAACTATACTTACATTTATATCAATTTAATGAGAACAGACGCATTTGCACTACGCCACATTGGCCCAAGAGAAAACGATCTGCAACACATGTTTAAAACAATTGGAGTTGCAACATTAGACCAACTAATTTTTGAAACAATTCCAGATGACATTCGTTTAAAAAATGACTTAAATTTAGAACCAGCAATGACAGAATATGAGTATTTAAATCATATTCAAGAACTTGGGAAAAAAAATAAAGTTTATAAATCATACATTGGATTAGGTTATCATCCAACGATTATACCAGCAGTAATTCAGAGAAATATTTTTGAAAATCCAGGTTGGTATACAGCTTACACACCATATCAAGCAGAAATTGCTCAAGGAAGATTAGAAGCAATCTTGAATTTTCAAACCACAGTTATTGAATTAACAGGAATGGAAATTGCAAATGCTTCATTACTAGATGAAGGAACTGCAGCCGCAGAAGCAATGGCATTATTATTTGATGTTCGTTCTCGTGATCAAAAGAAAAATAATGTTTGTAAATTCTTTGTTTCTGATGAAATTTTACCACAAACATTATCTGTTTTACAAACTCGTTCCACTCCAATTGGTATTGAATTAGTCATAGGAAATCATGAAACTTTTGATTTTTCTAAAGATTATTTTGGAGCCATTTTACAATATCCAGGAAAATATGGTCAAGTAAATGATTATGCTGGTTTTATTGCAAAAGCAAAAACAAATGAAATAAAAGTAGCAGTTGCTGCTGATATTTTATCATTATCAAAACTAACTTCACCAGGTGAAATGGGTGCAGATGTTGTAGTTGGAACCACGCAACGTTTCGGAATTCCGATGGGTTATGGTGGACCACATGCTGCCTTTTTTGCAACCAAAGAAGAATATAAAAGAAGTATGCCAGGACGAATTATTGGCGTAACAATTGACACCAATGGAAATCGTGCTTTGCGTATGGCTTTACAAACAAGAGAGCAACACATTAAACGTGAAAAAGCTACTTCAAATATTTGTACTGCTCAAGTTTTACTTGCAGTTATGGCAGGAATGTATGCTGTTTTTCATGGTCCAAAAGGATTACAATATATTGCAAATAAAGTTCATAATTCAGCTGTAACTTTGACCGATGCATTAAATAAATTAGGTGTTTATCAAACCAATACTGCATTTTTTGATACAATTTCTGTAAAAGCAGATTCAAGTAAAGTAAAATCTATTGCCGAAAAACAAGAAGTAAATTTTTATTATATTGATAACGAAACTATTTCTATTTCTTTAAACGAAACAACTTCATTAAATGATATAAATCAAATAATATCAATTTTTGCAGAAGCAACATGCAAAGAAAGTTTCAAAGTTTCTAAATTAGCATCTACAAATAATTTTCCTACTTCACTAGAAAGAAAATCTAATTTCTTGCAACATGATGTTTTTAATAATCATCATTCAGAAAGTCAGTTGATGCGCTATATTAAAAAATTAGAACGTAAAGATTTATCATTAAATCATTCCATGATTTCACTTGGTTCATGCACAATGAAACTAAATGCGGCTGCTGAAATGCTACCTTTATCAATGTCAAACTGGAACAGTATACATCCTTTTTCACCTATTGATCAAGCCGAAGGTTATCAAATAATGCTAAAAAAACTTGAACAACAATTAAATGTAGTAACAGGTTTTCAAGGAACAACATTACAACCAAATTCTGGTGCACAAGGCGAATATGCTGGCTTAATGGCAATTCGTGCTTATCATTTATCAAAAGGTGATACACATAGAAATGTATGTTTAATTCCTTCATCAGCGCATGGAACCAATCCAGCATCGGCAGCAATGGCAGGAATGGAAATTATTGTTACAAAAACAACTCCAGAAGGAAATATTGATGTTGATGATTTAAGAGCAAGAGCAATTGAACATAAAGATAATCTTTCATGTTTAATGGTTACTTATCCTTCAACTCATGGAGTTTTTGAAAGTTCTATAATAGAAATTACCAATTTAATTCACGAAAATGGCGGATTGGTTTATATGGATGGTGCAAATATGAATGCACAAGTTGGATTGACAAATCCGGCAACAATTGGAGCAGATGTTTGTCATTTAAATTTACATAAAACTTTTGCAATTCCTCATGGTGGTGGCGGACCAGGAGTTGGCCCAATTTGTGTAAACGAAAAACTTGTGCCTTTTTTACCAACAAATCCAATAATTCCTACTGGTGGAAATAATGCAATTACTGCAATTTCATCTGCGCCTTATGGTTCAGCTTTGGTTTGTTTAATTTCTTATGGATACATTACAATGCTTGGCGCAGAAGGTTTAAAAAAATCTACACAATATGCCATTTTGAATGCTAACTATATGAAAGCAAGATTAGAAGAACATTATCCTATTTTATATTCCGGAGAAATGGGACGCACAGCACATGAAATGATTTTAGATTGTCGTTCTTTTAAACAAAATGGTATTGAAGTAGTTGATATTGCTAAACGATTGATGGATTATGGATTTCATGCTCCAACGGTTTCGTTTCCTGTTGCAGGAACACTAATGATTGAACCTACAGAAAGTGAAGATTTAGCCGAATTAGATCGTTTTTGTGATGCAATGATTTCCATCAGAAAAGAAATCGAATCTTCAAGTGTTGATGACGCTAATAATATTTTAAAAAATGCTCCTCACACTTTACAAATGCTAACAGCAGATGTTTGGAATTTACCTTACACTAGAGAAAAAGCTGCATTTCCGTTAGATTATATTTCAGACAATAAATTCTGGCCTTCTGTTCGAAGAACCGATGATGCTTATGGTGATAGAAATTTAGTATGTAGTTGTGCTCCAATTGAAGCATATATGTCATAAGTAAAATTATATAAAACTAAAAAAGTCCCAATTAATTGGGACTTTTTAATATAATAAAATGTGAGATTAGTATTTGTAACCTACACCTTTTTTAATAGCTTGTGAACCACCTAAACCATTTGAAGAAGCTCCAACAGTAGCTTTATCAGCAGTCATTAAAATAAATGGACAACCTATTGCAGCTGAAGCCATTTTCAATTTTTTCTCTGCTTTTTTATCTCCTGTATTTCCAGTGTGATAATTAATTAATCCTGTTTTTCCTCTAACTTCTTCTCCTTTTTTTAATCCAGCAATGTAACCTTTGTCTTCAAGAATAACAACTTTTTCCCAATCTTCTTCAGATGAAACTACAATTTTTTCTGTAACATCTTCTACTCTACCTGTTTTTCCATAAACAATTTTTTCAATTGCATATTTACTTATTGTGTTTTCTGCATCTTCTCCGTCATACTTAAAAATAACTGTGTATTCTTCTAACTTGATAACTTTTCCGTTAACCGTTTCTCCACTGTGTTTAACAATTTTGTCTGATTGAGCAAAAGTTATTGCTGTTGTAAGAACTAAAGTTAATACTAAAATAATTTTTTTCATTTGTTTTTGTTTTAAAATTTAAATTAAGGTCCAAATATATAACTTTGCAAATATCTTGCCAAAAAAATGAATGATATTTATTTAAAATCTGATTTAGAACTTTTAGTTCGAGAATTTTACACTAAATTACTTAGTGACAGTTCAATAAGTTTTATTTTCACAGATGTAGTAAAAATAACACTTGAAGAACATTTGCCTATACTAGTTACCTTTTGGTCGCAAGCAATTTTAGGCACTGGTGGTTACACAAATAATTTAACCCAAATTCATTTAGACGTTAATTCTAAGCATTATTTATCGCCAGAATTATTTAAAATCTGGTTAAAACATTTCTTTGATACTGTTGACGAACACTTTATAGGTGAAAATTCTGAAAAAATTAAAACACAAGCATTGAGTATTGCAACTATAATGCAAATTAAAATTGCTCATGAAAAAGACAAATAATTATTACATCAATAATTTTACATGTTTTTTTTTAAACTTTTCATAATTGTTTTCAAATAATCAACAAAACATCAATAAGTTTATTTATTTATTGATAATTTCGTAAAACTATTTACTATTAATATGAATATTAAAATTACTGGCTCAGGAAGTTATATTCCCGATATAAAAGTTTCAAATTTAGATTTTCTTAATCACGTTTTTCTTAATGAAGATGGTACACCATTTGCACATTCTAACGAAATTGTTGCCAAAAAATTTAAAGAAATTACTGGAATTGAGGAACGTCGTTATGCAAGCACAGATTTACAAACTTCTGATATTGCATTTTTTGCATCAGAAAAGGCAATTAAAAGCGCTAATATTGATCCTGAAACATTAGACTATATAATCTTTGCTCATAATTTTGGTAACGTAAAACATGGTGCAATTCAAGGAGATGCAGTTCCAAGTTTGGCCGCAAGAGTAAAGCAAAAACTTAAAATTAAAAACCCAAAATGTGTTGCTTATGATGTTTTGTTTGGTTGTCCTGGTTGGATTGAAGGAGTAATTCAAGCACAAGCATTTATCAAAGCTGGAATGGCAACTAAATGTTTGGTAATTGGTGCAGAAACATTATCAAGAGTTGTAGATGTTCACGATAGAGATTCTATGATATACTCTGATGGTGCTGGTGCAACAATTATTGAAAAAACCAACGATGAAGGCGGAATTTTATCTCATTTATCGGCAACTTTTGCAAACGACGAAGCCGATTATTTATTTTTTGGAAAATCCTATAATAAAAATCTCGACAAAGATGTAAGATACATCAAAATGCATGGCAGAAAAATTTATGAATTTGCATTAACAGAAGTTCCCAAAGCTATGAAAGAATGTTTAGAGCAAAGCGGAATTGCTATTTCTGATGTTAAAAAAGTACTTATTCATCAAGCCAATGAAAAAATGGATGAAGCAATTGTGCAACGATTTTACAAACTTTACAATCAAGAAATGCCTGATAAAATCATGCCTATGAGTATTCATGAATTAGGAAATTCTAGCGTTGCAACAGTTCCTACATTATTTGATTTACTAATCAATAAAAAATTAGAAAATCAAGAAATAAATAAAGGTGATGTAATTATTTTTGCTTCTGTTGGTGCAGGAATGAATATTAATGCAATTGTTTATAGAATGTAAAACAAAGTACAAAGTACAATTAGCGAAGTACGAAGTAAAAATTATTACATTTGCATAATAAATTTTACATTTTCATGTACGAAAAAACATTTCCAAATAAACGCTTCAAGCATACTTTAGAATTTTTACAAAAGCATATTGCAACTTCCGAAATAATTTTTGATTTAGGTGTTCCAAATCCGTTTTCTAAAATAATGGAAGAAAATGGCTATACAGTAAAAAATACTAAAGGTGAAGATCTAGACAATAATCAAACTGCTTTACAAACAGAAAGCTATACAGTTTTTACTGCTTTTGAAATTTTTGAACATTTATTAAATCCATATACCATTTTAGAAAACGTAAAGTGTGATAAATTACTAATTTCAATACCTTTACGACTATGGTTTTCTCCTGCATATAGAAGTAAAACTGATATGTGGGACAGACATTATCATGAATTTGAAGATTGGCAACTCGATTGGCTTTTAGAAAAAACTGGTTGGAAAATTAGAGCTCGTGAAAAATTTACACATCCGGTAAAAAAAATAGGTTTTCGTCCTTTATTGAGATATTTTACTCCTAGATATTATATTGTTTTTGCTGAAAAAGTGAAATAAAATGAAATACTACATCGTCATTCCATCACACAACGAAGAAAAGTTTATTTCTTTAACACTAAAATCGTTGGTTGAACAAACAGTTTTGCCAAATAAAATTGTAGTTGTGGATGATAATTCAACTGATAATACTGCCGAAATTATTTTAGAATTCGCAAAAAAACATTCCTTTATTTCATTGGTAAATAAAACTTCTGATGCAATTCATTTGCCTGGAAGTAAAGTAATTCAAGCTTTTCAAACTGGTTATGAAACATTAGACGACAATTATGACATTATTGTAAAAGCTGATGCTGACCTAATTTTTCCATCCAATTATTTTGAAACCATTATAAAACATTTTCAATCTGATGCATCAATTGGAATGGTTGGCGGATTTGCTTACATTGAAAAAAATGGTGAATTTATTTTAGAGAATCTAACTGATAAAGATCATATTCGTGGAGCATTTAAAGCATATAGAAAAGAATGTTTTAAACAAATTGGCGGATTAAAACCAGCAATGGGTTGGGATACAGTTGATGAATTGCTTTGCAAGTTTTATTATTGGAAAGTAATTACTGATGCAACATTAAAAGTAAAACATTTAAAACCAACAGGTGCAAACTACAATAAAACAGCACGTTATAAACAAGGTGAAGCTTTTTATAGTTTAGGATATGGTTTTTTTATCACAATGATTGCTTCTGTAAAACTAGCTATAATGAAGAGAAAACCATTGTTATTTTTAGATTATATAAAAGGTTTTTTTAAAGCTAAATCTACTAAAAAACCTCTTCTAGTTACTCAAGAACAAGCCAAGTTTATTAGAAAATATAGGATTCAAAAAATGAAAGAAAAAATATTTTAGATTAAAAAAACTCACATCTCATAACTCACAACTCATAACTTATAACTATTTTTGAGAACATTTTAAAACTATGATGTTAGTTCGTTATTTATCGCAAATTGGAAAATATTTTCTGATGTTGAAAGAAGTATTCAACAAACCAACCAAATGGTCGGTAATGCGTGGCTTAATTTTTAAAGAAATTGATGATTTAGTTATTGATTCTCTTGGTATTGTTGCCTTTATATCTTTCTTTGTTGGTGGTGTTGTTTCAATACAAACAGCTTTAAACTTAACCAATCCTTTAATTCCAAAATACCTAATTGGTTTTGCTACAAGACAATCTGTAATTTTAGAGTTTGCTCCTACTTTTATTTCAATAATTATGGCCGGAAAAATGGGCTCGTTTATTACTTCAAGCATAGGAACAATGCGTGTTACAGAACAAATTGATGCCTTAGAAGTTATGGGTGTTAATTCATTAAACTATTTGGTTTTTCCAAAAATAATTGCACTTTTCTTATATCCTTTTGTAATTGGAATTGCAATGTTTCTAGGAGTTCTTGGCGGTTGGATGGCTGGAGTTTATGGTGGATTTACTTCAAGTGATGAATTTATTCAAGGAATTCAAACCGATTTTATTCCGTTTCATATTGTATATGCTTTTTTAAAAACTATAGTTTTTGCAATGATATTGGCAACAATTCCATCATTTCATGGTTATTATATGAAAGGTGGTGCGCTTGAAGTTGGAAAAGCAAGTACTGTTGCTTTTGTTTGGACATCGGTAGTAATTATTTTAGTAAATTATATATTAACTCAATTACTTTTGGCAAAATGATAGAAGTAAAAAATATAGAAAAGTCATTTGGAGAATCTAAAGTCTTGAAAGGAATTTCGACAACATTTGACACCGGAAAAACTAATCTAATCATTGGACAAAGTGGTTCTGGAAAAACGGTTTTATTAAAATCATTATTAGGTATTTTTACTCCAGATGTTGGAACAATTTCGTTTGACGGAAGAATATATTCTGAATTAACAGCCGATGAAAAACGTGCTTTGAGAACAGAAATCGGAATGGTTTTTCAAGGAAGTGCTTTATTTGACAGTATGACTGTTGAAGAAAATGTTGGTTTTCCTTTAAAAATGTTTACAACAAAAACTCCTGCAGAAATAAAAGAACGTGTAGATTTTGTTATCAATAGAGTAAATTTAATTGATGCTAATCATAAAAAACCATCTGAAATTTCAGGAGGAATGCAAAAACGTGTTGCCATTGCAAGAGCTATTGTAAATAATCCAAAATATTTATTTTGTGATGAACCAAACTCAGGATTAGATCCTAAAACTGCAATTGTAATTGATAATTTAATTCAAGAAATAACTGCCGAATATAATATTACAACAGTAATAAATACCCATGACATGAATTCAGTAATGGAAATTGGTGAGAAAATTATTTTTCTAAAAAATGGAATTCTAGCTTGGGAAGGAACAAAAAAAGACATTTTTAAAACTGATAATGAAGCCATTGTAGACTTTGTTTATTCATCAAATTTATTCAAAAAAATAAGAAAATCACAGAATAAAGGCGAATAACATTAATCTCTAGATAAATAAACCCAACCAGTTTTAGCTCCAGTTGTTGCAAAATTTACAACATAATAATAAGTTCCTGATGGTAATAAATTTCCTTTATAATCTTGACCTTTCCACTGGTTTATATAATTATCTTGTTCGAAAACTACCATTCCATATCGATTAAAAATTTTAACTTTTTCTATCTCACTAAAACCTGATAAATCAAAAGCATCGTTATAACCATCACTATTTGGCGAAATTCCTTTTGGAATACTACACAAAGTATTTAAAACATTGATAGAATTTGTAGTAGAGCAACCAAGATTATTTGTAATTGTCAAAATATAAGTTCCTATAGATTCTCCAGTAATATTAGTTGGATTTGTTGTACTTGTATATCCAAAATCATTACTCCAATAATAAATTGCTGTTGCTTCGTTGTAAGAATCTTGAAGCATTGTTGCTGTTAGTGTTGAACTATTATTGATACAATTAGTTTCAATAGAAAATTGTGGTAACAATGAAACCAAAATCTCTACTGATGATGGAATAGATTCGCAACCATTAGCCAAAGTTTTTACATAATAAATTCCATTACTTATGGTAGAAACATTTGAAATTATAGGGTTTTGAAGGTCTGATGTAAAACCGTTTGGACCATTCCAAAAGTAAGTTGCATTTAAAATTGTAGTTGAAAATAATTCTAAATTTCCTGTTTCACAAACAACAACACTAGCAGAAGCAATAGGCGATTCAGGAATTTCATTAATTGTAATTGTTATAAAAGATTCGTCAAAAGTTGCGCATGAACCTTCAACTCTATATTTAAATTGATAAGTTCCTGAAGAAATAGTACTTGAATTCCAAAGATTATCTAATAAAAAACCACTGCTGGATAATTCTAGCCATGTACCAGTTGTATCTAATGTTCCATTGAGTAAAGTATTCAAATTAATAATTCCTTGAGAACCGCAATAATTTATAGAATTGTCTAATCCTGCATTTGGAATATTTGCATCTGGTGGAATGGTATAATCAAGAGTAATATCAACACAAGAAGTTGTATTACTTGGATTAGTAATTCTAACATGATAAACTCCTGAATCAGTAGATGAAATATAGGGAGAAAAATTCAACACATTTGAAGTGCTTATAATTGTTGTAGAATCTGTTCCTTGCCACCATTGATAATTTAAAAATGAAAACAAAGGAACAGATAACATTCCAACTTGTCCGTTACAAAAAGTAGTTGCTTCAATAGTAAAGGGTTCAAGCGAAGTAATATCAAATAAACTATTTACAATATTTCCACAAACATCTTGAACTTGAAAATTATAAGTTGCAGGTGCTAAATTGGTAAAAGAGTTTTGAGCTCCATTATTTACGACAAAAGGATTTCCGTTTTGCGTAGTAATGCTATAACTTAAAGGAGGAACGCCAGTTGCTTCAACAATAACTTCATTTGTAGTAGCCGAACACAAAAAAGCATAAACATTTGAAATTTTTGGTCCACCAGAAAAATCAAAACTATTAACAACTTGAAAACAGTTTACATATTGTGTGTCAACAAGAGATTTAAATGTTTTTAAAACCCTAAACTGACCAATGAAAGCAAGATTTAAATTGTTTATGTTATTTAATAACACTAATGAATTTATTGTACTCAATGCTGTTCCATCAACATAAACTGAACCAGTTACTGGATTTGTCCATTCATTAGTTATTGGGTTAAATTTTTGTAGCCAAAAACTTTGAAGGAAATTTCCGTTACTTACATTTTGCAAAAAAAGATTATATGAACCACAATTTTCAGTAATTGACACCACATTTGTTGTTACTGAATATCCTTCAACAAAAAAGGTATCTGTTCGCATTGCACCACAACTATTAGTAAATTGAAATGTATAATTTCCTTGTGCTACAGAACCAAAATAAAAAGTCCCTGAAATAATATTTGCAGATAAATTAATTGGTAATACACCAACATAAGAACTTGGAGCAGCAATTAAAGTAGCAGTTGAAATTCCGTTTGGAGCATTTACAATTACTGATCCAAAACCTAATTCACATCCTGGTCTTTGAAGCAATGAAATTGGTCCAGGTGTAAAAGGTGAAACTGTTGCGCTTACACTATTGACAAATCCGCAAGAATCTGTAACACTAAAAGTGTATGTTCCTTGTGGCAAACTAGAAATAAAAAATTGAGAACCATCAGTACTAATTAAACTTGAAAAATCATGTGGTAACGGAATTGAATATCCAACAGGTGCATTTGTCATGATTACTGAAACTAACTGAATAGAATTAATCAAAATTGATAAATCGCCACAACCATTACTAGAACCAACCGCAACTGGCATTGGTGGAATATTAACAACAGAAACATTTTTTATCATAGTTCTACCACAAGAATCTGTAATTTGTATAGAATAATTTCCAACAGGAAAACTGTTACCAACAGAACCATAAATTGCATCACTTGCCGAAAATGGTCCTGGATGAGAACTATTAAAACTCACCGCATTGAAGCCAACAGGAAAAGTTAAAAAATTTATGGTATATGGAGCAACATAAAATTCTGGTGTTAATTTTAAAGCAATATCTGTACAATTTAATTTTAAAACAGCGCTTGTAAAATCAAATTTATTATTTACAATATTATTGTTTTGATTGTAAACATTACCGCAAGCATCTGTAACTTTTAAATCATAATAATAGGATTGATTGTTGTAAAAAGGAATAATTTGTGAAGCAATTGTTCCAGTATTAACTATTTGGGTATAAACAATTGGAGTGCTGCTTGATGGCGGAAAAACTGTATATTGAAAAGTTAAGGGAAAAGCGATTTCAAAACCAGAAAGAACACCAAAAGCATTAGAAACTAAAATTGTATTACAAGAAGATAAAATAGTGGTTTGAAAACTAACTGCATCAACAATTAAAGAAACCGATGTTTGCAATAATGTAAATGTTTGAACAACACCTTCATTGCAAGTGTCAAAAACTCGAATTTGATAAACACCAACTGGCAAATTAGTAAAAACATTTGAAGATTGAACTGGCGTTGTTACTGGTCCTGATAAAATTTGATAAGAAAATGGATTTCCAGATGTAACATTTACAGCAATAGCTCCATCATTGCCACATTTTACTTTTGTTCCAACCAAAGAATATGTTAATTTTGTTATTGTACTTACTATAGTTACATCTTGTTGCTTAGTTGCTGAATTTACACCTAAAGATTGTGTTGCAATTACTCTATAATTTCCTGCATTTAAACCTGTTAAACTAGATACTGTAACAATTGCCAAAGGTGTTGTAATGTTTGGCAATAAATAAACTGCATAATCCATGCTTGAACCAGAAACAGTACCTGAAACATTAAAAGTTAATATTCCGTTTCCTAAACAAGATTCATTAGTTGGAGTAACATTAAATGTAAAACTCGATAATTGGCTGTAACTTACTTGAGATATAAACAAAAAAACAAGTAGATATTTTATAAAATTAAAACTATTTTCTTTTTTCATAAAATTCTACTTAAATATGGATTATATTATTACAAGATGCAGCTTTATCCAAAAGGTTGCTTGAATTTTTTAATTTTTACAATTCATTAGCCAAAGCAGTAATTCGTTTAATATCTTGCTCTTTACTTTTTGGATAAATCATTAATACTCCTTCTTTATCAACAATTATATAATCATGTAAACCGTCAATAACAATAATCTTATTTGCATCTGAACGGATAATATTATTAGATGCATTTTCTAATATAACTTTGGCATTAATTACACCATTATTAAATTCATCTTTATCTATTTTTTCATGCAATTGTCCCCATGTTCCTAAATCATTCCAATCGAAAGTTGCTGGCAAAACATATACATTTTTAGCATTTTCTAAAATTGCATAATCTATTGAAATATTTTCAGCATTAGCATAATTTTTTTCAATAAACTCTTTTTCAGAATAAGTATTATAACTTTCAACACCTTTTAAAAATAAAGAATTCATTTGAGGTTGAAATTTTTCAAATGCAGATGAAATAGATTTTACTGACCAAATAAAAATTCCACCATTCCAGAGAAAATTTCCAGCTTCTAAAAAATTTTTGGCGGTTTCATAATCAGGTTTTTCTCTAAACTGATTTACTTTTTTTATTGGATTTTTATCAGTTTCATCATATTCAATATATCCAAAACCAGTATTTGGAAACGTTGGCTGAATTCCCAATGTCAACAATGCATCTTCTTTTTCACAAAAATCAAAGCATTGTTTCAAATTTTTAGCAAATTCATCTTCATCTTCAATCCAATGATCGCTTGGCGCCACAACCATAACTGCATTTGGATTCGTTTTTTGAATTTTTAAAGATGCATACAGAATACAAGGTGCGGTATTTCGCATGGCTGGTTCTAACAAAACTTGTTCTTGCTTAACCATAGGCAATTGCTCAAGAACCAATTCATTATAGCGCTCATTTGTTAAAATTAATATGTTCTCAACTGGAATTATCTTAGCCAAACGACTGAAAGTCTTTTGAATTAAAGTATCGCCAGAACCTAGCATATCATGAAATTGTTTTGGAAAATCAGATGTTGAAACTGGCCAAAATCTTGAACCGACTCCACCAGCCATTAATATTGCGTAATAGTTTTTATTCATAATCATTGCGAGGCACGAAGCAATCTCATTTTTTTTATTAGTGATACAAATATATTTATAATAAATAGGAGTTGAAGTATTAATATTCCCAAAATATATGACACTGTTTCGTAGATATGTAAAGAATCAAATCTTGAAATTTCATAATATTTTTTAGAAAGTGAAATTGGATTTAAAAAATATTGATTTTTAAAAAAAAGTAGTGTTAATAAAATAGTTCCTAATATATGTAATTTTGAAACTATTGCTGATAAAATAATATCTATTTTTTCTAAAAGAAAATATAATAATCCTAAAATTAATATAAAAAAAGAAACCATTGTATAGAAATCTTCTTCTCTAATAACATAATAAGTATCATAAATATTAATATCAAAAGTCATTTGCCCATTAATTAACAAGTTAATAACAATCAAAATAAATGATGAAATAAACAACAAATAAAATAACTTTAATTTCTTCATAATCATCCAGGAATTATTTCAACCTCAGCATTAGCATTAAACAAAAATGTTCTTCCGGTTATTAATTCTAAACATTCATAGCGTTTTACTCGAAGTCCTTTTTTTTGAAAAACTCTTCCGTTTTTTATTCTAAACTTGCTTCCGCTTGGCACTTCGTGAATAAAATGAATGTCTACTTTTCGTTCATCAAATTGTTTTAATGCAAATGCCAATTTAGCATCTGTATCACTACTAGCCGTTGGATTTCTAAAATGACTAGCAACCAATGGTAAAACCGAATGCGGAAAAATTTCGGGTCTAATAAAAGGCACCATCAATCGTTGAAATGTCATTTTCCATTCGTTTCCGTGTGGTTTTATCAATCTTCCAAATTTTTCAAAAGCTACTAAATGTGAAATTTCATGTACCAATGTTATCAAAAATCTGTATTTATTTAAATTAGCATTTACTGTAATTTCGTGTTTGCCATTTATTGCTTTTCTATAATCACCATGACGCGTTTGCCTTTCGTTTACAATTTTGAGATGCACATTGTTGGCTTTGATTAATTCAAAACAATAATTTACTGCGTGCTCTGGGAGATATTTTTGTAAAACTTCGCTCAAAATTTATGGAGTTGACGATGAAACCTGCAATACCTTTCCATTATAATATTTATTACCATTCAAAGCAAAATCATAAATATAATTTGCCATTTCAGTTGCTGAAAGTGGCGCTTCATATCCTGGAAATGCTTCTTGTAACATTTCGG
>NZ_JAYVFH010000196.1:0-12519 GCF_043773265.1 Flavobacterium sp.
GTGATTTTTAGTTCAACTTCTTCATCTAGTGCAAGTGCAACAATTCTTAATGCTCCAGATGTAGATTTGTATGCTCTAACATCAACTCCTTTAAATAAAACATCATCTCGGAATGCTTGAAAACCTGGATTATTGAACTTTACTTCATCTTGACATGAACTAAAAGCTACTAAAATTACGATTAGGGAAAATAACTTTTTCATTTTAAATTTTTAATTTCAACTACAAAAATAGTTTTTTTACTGAATTGACACACTTTTTTAACAAATATTCTAATAAAAACTATTTTATAAAAGTGTTTGGTCGAGTTAAAAAGTTTTATATCTTTGCACCCTTTAAAATAACCGAGGTCGAGAACCTCAAATTAATCAAAAGATTATGTCAGTAAAAATTAGATTACAAAGACACGGTAAAAAACAAAAACCTTTTTACTGGATCGTAGCAGCTGATGCTCGTTCAAAAAGAGATGGTAGATACCTTGAGAAATTAGGGACTTACAATCCAAACACAAATCCTGCAACTATTGATTTAAACCTTGACCAAACGGTACAATGGTTACACAATGGTGCTCAACCAACAGATACTGCTAGAGCAATTCTTTCTTACAAAGGTGCTTTATTGAAACATCACCTTGATGGTGGAATTCGTAAAGGTGCTTTAACTCAAGAACAAGCTGATGCTAAATTAGCTGCTTGGATTGAAGAAAAAGCTGGAAAAGTTGATGCTAAAAAAGACGGATTGTCTAAAAAACAAGCTGATGCTAAATCTAAAGCTTTAAAAGCTGAAAAAGTAGCTAATGAAAAACGTGCAACTAAAGCGGAAGAAGCTGCAAAAGTATCTGAAGCTACAGAAGAAGAAGCTGTTGCAGAAGTAGTTGAAACTCCAGAAGCTGAAGCTGTTGTTGCCGAAGTAACTGAAACTCCTACTTCAGAAACTCCAGAAGTTGAAGCTGTTGTTACAGAAGAGGTTGTTGCAGAAGTAACTGAAACTCCAGAAGCTGAAGCTGTTGCTACAGAAGAAGTTGTTGCAGAAGTAACTGAAACTCCAGAAGCTGAAGTTGTTGCTACAGAAGAAGTTGTTGCAGAAGCAACTGAAGCTCCAGCTACAGAAGAAGCTAGCGAAGAAAAAGAAGCTTAATATATAGCGATAATGCGTAAAGAGGATTGTTTCTATTTGGGCAAAATCGCTAAAAAATTTAGTTTTAAAGGTGAAGTTCTTATCTATTTAGATACTGATGAGCCTGAGTTATATGAAAACATGGAATCAATTTTTGTTGAATACAACAAAAATTTGGTTCCATTTTTTATTGAAAATTCTTCTTTGCATAAAAATGACTTTCTTAGAGTTAAATTTGAAGATGTTGATAATGAACAAGAAGCAGACAGTATAATAAACTGCGAAGTATATCTTCCTATTTCTATGTTACCTAAACTTGAAGGTAACAAATTTTATTTTCATGAAGTTATAGGTTTTGAAATTGAAGACAAACGCATAGGTGTTTTCGGAAAAATCGTGTCAATAAATGATTCTTCTGCACAACCTTTATTTGAAGTTATAAATGGAAATGTAGAAATTCTTGTTCCAATGATTGATCAGTTTTTAGTTAAAATTGATAGAGAGAATAAGAAAGTTATTATGGATTTGCCAGAAGGACTTGTTGAAATGTATCTTTAGAAAAGTGTTCGGTAACCATTTTTAGTGTTCCGTTAAAAGCTTCAAAAATCAAAATTCGTTAATCTTCAATCGTTAATCAATTTGTTTTCATTCAAAAAATTTTCCGTTCAACAAGATAAATGCGCTATGAAAATTGGCACAGATGCTGTTTTACTTGGTGCTTGGTGTCCAATTGACAATAATCCTTTTTCGGTTTTGGATATTGGAGCTGGAACTGGAATTTTGTCATTAATGATAGCTCAAAGAAGCAATGCTGAACAAATTGATGCCTTAGAAATAGACGAAGATGCCTACGAACAATGCGTAGAAAATTTTGAAAACTCTCCTTGGTTGGAAAGATTATTTTGTTTTCATGCAGGTTTGGATGAATTCATTGATGAACCTGAGGATGAATATGATTTAATTATTTCCAATCCTCCATTTTATAGTGAAGATTACAAAAGCAAAGACTCTCAAAGAGATTTGGCTCGATTTCAAGATGTATTACCATTTGAAGATTTAATTGACGCTGCCGATTTGTTATTGTCTGAAAATGGAATTTTTGCAGTAATTATTCCTTTTAAAGAAGAAAAACGATTTATAGATTTATGTGCCGAAGTTGAACTTTTTGCTATAAAAATTACTCGTGTAAAAGGTTCGCATACAACTCCAATTGTTAGAAGTTTATTGGCTTTTAAGCGATTAGAACTTTCTGTTTTAGAAGTTGAGGAATTGGTTATTGAAATTAATCGTCATGAATATACTGATGATTATATCAGTCTTACTAAAGATTTTTATTTGAAGATGTAAAAAAATTCACAATTTAAAATTCTTTATTATATTGAATTAGTTAAATTTACAGTTTCAATTTTTCTAACGAAACCTTATATTTTGAAATTAAAATCTTCATTTTTAATTATTATTTTATCTTTTTTTCATAGCTTTTCTCAAACAGGAAGACAAGTTTATGGTAAAATTGTATCAAATGAATTAGCATTACAATCGATAGATGTTGTTAATTTGAGCACCAAAAAAAGCGCTACATCTGATAAAAATGGAGTTTTTAATATCGAAGCAACTATTAATGAAACACTTTATTTTATTTCTAAAGATTATCACGATATAAAAATAAAAATCACTCATGAAAATCTAAATAAAAAACTTATAATCAATCTAATAAAAAAACCTATTGAAATTGAAGAAGTAAAAATTGATAATAAATTAAAATTTAATAGTGTCGCCAATTATAATGATATTAAAATAGCAAAAATTGAAAAAGATTTAACAAAAGCAAAAGTAATTGGAGTTTACACTGGCGAAATGGTTAATGCTATAGATTTTGTACAAATTGGCAAATCGATATGGAAATTATTAAAAGGAAAAAAGAAAAAACCAATAAGCATTGAAGAAGAAATAGATTATCAAAAGTTTATTGAATCTGTTTTTAATGAGGATTTTTTTGTCAAATCTTTACACTTAAATCCCGACCAAATAAATCCTTTTCTTGATTATGTATTAACAGATAAAAGTGTTTTGGAAGTAATTAGTAAGAAAAATAAATTTGAGATGATGAATGTTTTGATTATTAAAAATAAGGAATTTGTAAAACTGAAATAAGTTTATTAAAGAGAAGTCCTAGCCCAGATAGAAATGAAAATCCTTTTATTTTTTTCTTTAAAAAATAAAAGATTGTAATGAATAGCTGGAAATAGCTTCAAAAAATAACTATCGTTCAACAATTTCTCAAATATGTTTTAGTAACTTTGCAAACGTTTTCGTAGAAACTAATTACATTTATATAAACAGATTGCTTCGCTTCACTGCGTTGCTCTCGCAATGACATACTAATGAAACCAGATTTATTTCAAGCTCCAGATTATTACTTGTTAGACGATTTGCTAACAGAAGAACATAAATTAGTGCGCGATTCTGCTCGTGCATGGGTGAAACGAGAAGTTTCTCCTATTATTGAAGAGTATGCTCAACGTGCCGAATTTCCTAAACAAATTATAAAAGGTTTAGGAGAAATTGGCGGTTTCGGACCTTATATTCCAGAAGAATATGGTGGTGCAGGATTAGACCAAATTTCATACGGATTAATCATGCAAGAAATTGAAAGAGGTGATTCTGGTGTTCGCTCAACCTCATCTGTTCAATCATCTTTGGTAATGTATCCTATTTGGAAATTTGGAACCGAGGAACAACGTAAAAAATACTTACCAAAATTAGCAACTGGAGAATTCATGGGTTGTTTTGGATTGACTGAACCAGATCATGGCTCAAATCCAAGCGGAATGACTACTAATTTTAAAGATAAAGGTGATCATTATTTGTTGAATGGTGCAAAAATGTGGATTTCAAATGCTCCTTTTGCAGATGTTGCAGTAGTTTGGGCAAAGGATGAATCAGGAAGAATTCACGGATTGATTGTAGAGCGAGGAATGGAAGGTTTTACAACTCCAGAAACGCACAATAAATGGTCACTTCGTGCTTCATCTACTGGCGAATTGATTTTTGATAATGTAAAAGTTCCGAAAGAAAACTTGATGCCAGGAAAATCTGGACTTGGTGCGCCAATGCAATGTTTAGACTCTGCAAGATATGGAATTGCTTGGGGTGCAATTGGTGCTGCAATGGATTGTTATGATACTGCTTTGCGTTATGCAAAAGAGCGTATTCAGTTTGACAAACCAATTGCTAGTTTTCAATTACAACAAAAAAAATTAGCCGAAATGATTACCGAAATCACAAAAGCACAATTATTAACTTGGCGTTTGGGTGTTTTGCGTAACGAAGGAAAAGCTACAACTGCTCAAATTTCGATGGCAAAAAGAAACAATGTTGATATGGCAATTCATATTGCTCGCGAAGCACGACAAATATTGGGTGGAATGGGAATTACAGGTGAATATTCTATTATGCGTCACAGTATGAACTTGGAATCTGTAATTACTTATGAAGGAACTCATGACATTCATTTGTTGATTACTGGTGCTGATATTACAGGAATTCCAGCGTTTAAATAGTTTTTATACTAAATTACTTTTACTGCAAACTCGCAAATGATATTGATTTAATTTGCGAATTTGCAGTTTTTTTATTCTTGTTTTTTTACTTTTATACAAATATTAAAAATGTTTTCATCTCAAGATAGATTAACCAAAGCATATAAAGAAGCCAAAAGAATATCTTTTGACAACAATTCTAAATTCATTCTATTTAGTGATTGCCATCGTGGTGATGGAAGTTTTGCAGATGATTTTGCCAACAACAGGAATGTTTATTTTCATGCTTTGAATCATTATTATAAAAATGATTTTCAATATATAGAACTTGGAGATGGTGATGAATTATGGGAGAATTTATTTTTTAAAGATGTTTTAGAAGCTAATAAAAATGTTTACTTATTACTAAAGAAGTTTTATTTGGTAAACAAACTTCACATGATTTATGGCAATCATGATATGGTTTATAGAAATCCAGATGTTGTAAAAAAGAATTTATCTGAATATTTTGATATTGTAATAGGTAAAAAAATGCCTTTAATGCCCGATTTAAAATTTAACGAAGGAATTGTTTTAGAACATACAGAAACCAAACAAGAATTATTTTTAACTCATGGTCACCAAGCCGATTTTATGAATTATGTGGGCTGGAAATTCAATCGCTTTTTTGTTAGAATATTATGGAAACCTTTGCAAGTATGGGGAATAAAAGACCCAACAAGTCCGGCAAAAAATTATTTAGAATTAATAAAAGTTGAAAGAAGAATAAAAAAATGGATTGCCGATAACGGAAATATCATCACAATTGTTGGTCACACTCACAGACCACATTTTCCTAAACCACAAGAAAATTTATTAAATTTCTTTAATGATGGAAGTTGTGTTCACCCAAGGAATATTACTGGTATAGAAATTGAAAACGGTAAAATATCATTAGTTAAATGGTATATTGATACTAATGAAGATGGTGTTTTACAAATTGTAAAAGAGCATATTGAAACGCCTCAAAATCTTAGTGATTACAAAAGTATTTAATCTTCTGGAGCTAATTCTATCTCTAAACCATCTAAATTGGGTGAAATTGTTATTTGACAACCCAAACGACTATTTCTTTTTACATTGAAAGCTTCTGATAACATTGCGTCTTCGTCTTCATTCATTCGAGGTAATTCAATGTCATTTAAGATATAACATTGACAAGATGCACACATTGCCATTCCGCCACAAATACCAATAGTTCCTTCTTCGGCAAGTTCATACATTCGAATTACTTCCATGATATTTAAATTCATGTCTGTTGGCGCTAACACTTCGTGACTTTGTCCGTTTCTGTCGGTGATTTTTAGAGTGATGTCTTGGAGCATTTGATTATTTTTTACAATAATGTATCGATTCTTCTACAGGATATTTTTGATCCAAATCAATATTATTAAACCCTTTACCATTTCCCCAAGAAAACACTTTCTCAAAAAAGGGTAATAGTTTATTGTTCTTTATTTTTTCTAAAAAATAGACTTCGTGGTCTTTTTCTTTTATTCCCATTTCGTACAAAATTTGATCGTATTTTGTAATTCCGAGTGAATTAAAATACTGTTTCATTCTGAAATATTCACAAACATTGCCGCTTTCTAATCTTCCTGCAAAATAAAATGGCATGAACCAACCAATTACATAACAACTTGCAGAAATTACTTTTCCAATAACATGAAATTTAAACTCATACCATTTTGATATTGGGATTCCGAAATCGTTCATAATTAGTAAAACTTCATCTCGATGATTCCATTCGTCTAATTCAATTTGATGGATTTTTTTTTCTGAAGAACATCTTTTACCGAACCTGCGTGACCTTGATAAGCAAAAGAAGCTGCTTTTTCGGCAGAATAAGCTTTTTGGAGTAAATCGATAAGTTCAGGATGAATTAATTGCATTTATTTATCTTTTTTGTTTTTTGAAAGCTGTTCAATATCTAATAAATCTTTTAATCTACCTGTTGATTTCTTGTTTTTAATTAAATCGTCAAAATCAATGTAAGGAACCTTAAATTTTTCTAATTCTAACCACTTACAATTTGTTAAACTTTCTCCAAAATTTAAACCACTAACTTTTGTTAGTATTTCTATTTTTCTAGGTTCAACTCCTATACTCCAAACATCAAATTTTTCACTTTCAAAATCTTCAATTGAAAATATTGGAGCACCAAAATCATTATATACTTGTTGTAATTTATTGTAATTTTCTGAATTTTTGTTTATCCATAAATCTAAATCTCCTGTACTTCTTCCGAAACCATGTAAAATAACTGCATAACCGCCTACTAATAAGTAGTCTACATTGTGTTTGTCTAATAGTTCTAAAAAATCTAAAAAATCAATATTGAATAAGTTCGGCATGTTTTCTTGAGGAAAAAATTGTTCTATCTACTTTTTTTTCAGGTGTTGAATCAAAGATTGAATTGATAATATCACAAGCATAGTTTAAACGTTCTAATGGCGTTTTATCTTGATAAAAAGTGACATGGTCATCTGCTTCTTCAAAAGTAGATTTTGAAACAACAGTTCTATCCATTTTATAATTATCCATAAATATCTATTAAAGAAACAAATATAAAAAATTATTCAATAGATTTTACAACCGCTTTCTCAGCTTCTTTTCGAGTTCCATCAAAACCATCAATACCAGAAACTGTGGTATATTTTAATACATATTTCTTGCCTGGATTTATTCTTTGGTAAACACTTTGAACCATTAATGTTGCTTCATGAAAACCACACAAAATTAATTTCAATTTTCCAGGATAAGTATTCACATCTCCAATGGCATAAATCCCTTCGATATTGGTTTGATAATCTAAGGCATTATTAACCTTGATTGCATTTTTTTCTATTTGTAATCCCCAATTGGCAATTGCACCGAGTTTTGGTGTAAGTCCAAAAAGAGGTATAAAATAATCTGTCTTTATATTACGATGTGCACCGTTTTCATTAATATCTATTGATTCTAATTTTTCTGCTCCGTTTAAACCAACAACTTCAGCTGGTGTTATGAGATGAATTTTTTTAGAATGTACTAATTCTTGTACTTTTTCTACTGAATCTAATGCTCCGCGAAATTCATTTCGTCTGTGAATTAAAGTTACTGATGAAGCAACGTTTGAAAGAAAAATACTCCAATCGAGTGCCGAATCTCCGCCACCAGCAATAACAATATTTTTATCTCTAAATAATTCTGGGTTTTTAACAAAGTATTCTATGCCTTTGTCATCATAAAAAGCAATATCTTCTATCAATGGTTTTCTTGGTTCAAAACTTCCTAATCCACCTGCAATTGCAACAGCATTGGCATGGTGTTTTGTTCCTTTATTGGTGGTTACAATAAACGTTCCATCTTCTTGTTTATCTATCGTTTCGGCAGTTTCATTTAGGGTAAAACCAGGTTGAAATTGTTTAATTTGTTCCATTAGATTGGACACTAAATCGCCAGCCAATACTTCTGGAAAACCAGGAATATCATAGATTGGTTTTTTGGGATATAATTCTGATAATTGTCCTCCAACTTGAGGAAGTGCATCAATTATATGGCATTTTAATTTTAGTAATCCGGCTTCAAAGACTGTAAAAAGTCCAGTTGGTCCTGCACCGATTATTAGTATATCTGTTTTTATCATTTCTTTAAAATCATTACTTGCAACAATAGAATCGTTGCGCGCAACGATTTTACTGATTTTATTATTAACCAATATTCACCACAGTTTCTATTTGTGGAGCATATCTTTTAATAGTTGTTTCTACTCCAGCTCGCAAAGTCATTTGATTGACACTACAACCAGTGCAAGCACCTTCAAAACGTACTTTAACGTGTTTTTCATCCTCTATAGAAACAAGAGAAATGTCGCCACCATCTGAATTCAAAAACGGTCGAATTTCTTGTAATGCTTTTTCGATGTTTAAAATTAATTCTTCGTTTGTCATATTTTAGATTTTTGGATAATTCGATTTATAGATTGTTAGACTTTGTAAATTCTAATAATTGGATAATCGAGAACTCTATTTTTTAACAGCAGAACATCCGGCCATTGTTGTTATTTTTATTGCTTCTGTTGGTGCAAGAGTTGAATTTCTATTTACAGTTTCTTGAACTACATTTCTTGCTATTTCTTCGTAAATTTTTTCTAACGAAGAAGCTGTTTGCAACGCTGCAGGACGACCATAATCTCCTGCTTCACGAATACTTTGCACTAACGGAATTTCTCCAAGAAAAGGAACTTGCAAATCTTCGGCAAGGTTTTTTGCACCTTCTTTTCCAAAAATATAATATTTATTATCTGGTAATTCTTCGGGTGTGAAATATGCCATGTTTTCTATAATTCCTAGTACTGGAACATTAATGGATTCTGATAAAAACATTGAAACTCCTTTTTTAGCATCTGCAAGAGCAACTGCTTGTGGAGTGCTTACTATAACTGCGCCAGTTATTGGTAATGATTGCATTATTGAAAGGTGAATATCTCCTGTTCCTGGTGGCAAATCGATTAACATAAAGTCTAATTGTCCCCAATCTGCATCAAAAATCATTTGGTTTAATGCTTTGGCAGCCATTGGACCACGCCAAATAACCGCTTGACTTGGAGCAGTAAAAAATCCTATAGAGAGTAATTTTACTTCATAACTTTCTATGGGTTTCATTTTAGATTTACCATCAACCGTTATTGAAATGGGTTTTTCGTTTTCTACATCAAACATTATTGGCATACTTGGTCCATAAATATCTGCGTCTAAAACTCCAACTTTAAATCCCATTTTAGCCAATGTTACTGCAAGATTAGCTGTTGTGGTAGATTTTCCAACACCACCTTTGCCAGAAGCAATAGCAATAATATTACTTATTCCTGGAATTGCTTTTCCTTTTATTTCGTTTGGATTTTCTTTTGCTTCAACTTTTATATTAACTTTTACAATTGCTTCAGGAGAAAATTGTTCATGAATAAGTTTTTTAATATCATCTTCGGCACGTTTTTTTATGTGCATTGCTGGAGTTGCAATAGTTAATTCAACAACTACTTCATTGCCAAAAGTGAGTACATTTTGAACTGCGCCACTTTCGACCATGTTTTTTCCTTCGCCAGCAATTGTTATGGTTTCTAATGCTTTAAGGATTTCTTTTCTGTCTAGTTTCATTGTCATGAATATTCTGATTTTCAGCTATTTTTATTTAAACTGATTTTAGATTACAAATATAAGAAGAAGTTTAGGAGTTTAAAAGTTTAAGAGTTTAAAGTTTTAGCAAACGCTTGATAATGTTTTATTATTTTTTTGTAATTATTTGTAAATTCTTAAAAAAAATAGGAAATAACTATAAAAAAATCTGAACTTTGATTCCACAATTTAAATTATGGGATTATCAATACATTATAAAGGAAGTTTAAAAAACGCATTCGATTTAAAATCATTAATTGAAGAAGTTGTTGATGCTGCTAAAGTAAATAATTGGAAGTATTTTATTTTTGAAAATGAATTTGAAAATAATTCTTTTTCAGAAGTAGTTGATACCGAAAATTTATTTGGAGTTATGATTTCGCCACCAGAATCTGAACCTTTTTGTTTTTCATTTTTATCTAATGGAAAAATGTCTGGTTTGATAAATTTTAATGTAATGCAAATTGACAAAGTTATTAATGAAGATTTAATTTATTATGTTGCAACTAAAACGCAATATTCTGGATATGAGAATCATAAAAAATTAATTTTGCTAACTGATTATATTAGTAAAAAATATTTAAATAATTTTACTTGTATTGATGAAGGATATTATTGGGAAACTAGAGATGAAGAATTACTTAAAACAACTTTTGAAAAATACACTAACTTAATTGAAAGCTTTACAAGTTCAGCAGAAATGATTCCGATAAATGAAGGTGAAAAACTGGAAGATTATTTACTTCGATTGGCAGAAATAACTAACAAAAATTTGAAAAATGATTGATAAAGAAAACAACGAAGAAGAGTTGCCAAAACTAAGCATTGAGCAAGAAAACGAATACAAAAAAATGAAATTATCACTAGAAAATGATGCTATATTTGGTGAAAGCTCTAGAAAATTACCTCCAGAAATAGAAGGTCAATTTTTAGATTATATAACGAATTTTGAAAATGCTTATAAAAATGTTAAGCAAATTACAGTTTACGAGAAGTTAGGAAGTCCTAAATTTAAAACAGTTGAAGAAATTAAAAATGATTTTGATTTTATAGAAGAATTACATTTATTAAACGAATTGTTATCCCAAAAAAACATTTCTTTAGATGTATTATGTGATTATGAAAATGAAAGTAAATTAATTTACACTTTCATTGTTGAAGAACTTTTTAATCAAGAAATAGATGATATGAATGTAGAAGGAATGGTAACACATTTTACTTATGAAGAATTTCATCCAAATGACGAATATGACGTAGAAAATGATTGCAAAAATTTTATAACTATGTTTTTAAACACAAAATCTAATTTTTACGAAGAATATCATTCTAGAGACGCACAAAATCATGAAGCATTAAATAATTTTAGAAGTTTGTTTTCAAAATTTAAAATTAAATATTATAAATATGATTCTGCACAAATAATTAATGATCATGCTACCGCAAATTTTAATATAGATTTTTCTGCAAAAATAAAAGGTACTGATGCAAAAATCTTATATTCTGGAGATGGCACAATTACTTTTAAAAGAAAAAATGGATATTGGTATGTTCAAGAAGTTAATTTACCAATTATGGATTAATTTTTATAAAATTATAACTTTTCTGGAGTCCAAAAAAACTTTTCAAAATCTACAATCTGATTATCAACAACAACAATCCCTTCGTTTTCCAAGAGTTGCTGCATTAAATTGGTTCCGTCAAAGTGCATTTTTCCTGTTAGTAATCCTTTTTTGTTTACCACTCTGTGAGCAGGAACATCTTCTAGCGTATGACTTGCTTTCATTGCCCAACCAACCATTCTTGCCGATCGAGCTGCGCCAAGATGTTTTGCAATTGCACCATAAGAAGTTACTTTTCCGTAAGGAATTTTACGTGCTATTTCATAAACTCTCTCAAAGAAATTAACTTCCATTAGAAATGATATTGCACTACATTAAATAAAGTTATTAAGGCAACAATTGCAGTTATAATTCCTATTATTTTATTCATGTTTTGCATAAAATAGTCGGTTTTAGTTTTCATTTTATTAAAGAAAACAACATAGAGATAAAACACCGAAAACGAACCCAAAACAATACCCGAAACTAAACTATAAATTGAAAAGGTATCAAATAGAAAAATATTATACGATGCTAAAGTTATACTAACAAACACATAATATGGAATTGGGAAAAAATTGATTGCAGAAATTAACATTCCCATAAAAAAGCGACTTCTTTTGCTCTTTAATTGTATAGATTCTTTCTGGTTAATATTTGGTTTTTTAGCTAAAAATAAAAAATAAATTGACAAAACTGTAAAGATAAACAAACCAATTTCTCGAAGTAAAACAACAATTTCTTGATGACTATTGATATACTGTGCAAAAATAATTGAAATATAAGTTTGAAAAAAAATAACTATTAAAGCTCCTAAAACAAAGACCATTGCTCTTTTTCTACCATCAGTCAAATCTACTTTTGCGGCAGTCATGTTTATTAATCCAGGCGGAATAATACCAATTACTCCAGCGATAAATCCCGATAAAAGAGGAATGATTATGTTCATAAATGTTCAAATTTTTAAATTCAGATATTTGAATTTAAATTTGAGTAAAAAAAAAATTATTTTATTTTGAAACGAATATACGTAATAG
Source organism: Flavobacterium sp. (assembly GCF_043773265.1). Lineage (GTDB taxonomy): Bacteria > Bacteroidota > Bacteroidia > Flavobacteriales > Flavobacteriaceae > Flavobacterium. The sequence continues at coordinate 12,489 of NZ_JAYVFH010000196.1, forward strand.
ATTTATTAATTTCCAAATATTGTTTTTCGTA
>NZ_JAYVFH010000197.1:0-16143 GCF_043773265.1 Flavobacterium sp.
TATACAGAGAATTTCAAAGAGACAGACAACAATATTCTTGGAATTTAATTGATAATAAAATTAGTAATGAAGCAATACAGGCAGGAATTCTTGATGGAATTGAGAACATAGAAACTCCAACAAGATTATTTTTAATTCCTTATTCTTCTTTTTACTTGAATGGAAGAGAAGGCGTAAAAACCAAAGGCGAAATAAAAGGTGGTTTAGATATTAAGTACGGAATAAATGATGCGTTTACTCTTGATGCAATTTTAGTTCCAGATTTTGGTCAAACAGCTTTTGATAATGTTGAATTAAATTTAGGTCCATTTGAACAACAATTCAGTGAAAACAGACCGTTTTTTACAGAAGGAACAGAACTCTTTAGTAAAGGAGATTTAGTTTATTCTAGGAGAATTGGTGGAAGTCCATCAACTTATGCTAATTTATCTAACGATGAAACCTATATTAAAAACCCAAAAGTAAACTTATTAAATGCATTAAAAGTATCTGGAAGAACTAAAAACGGATTAGGAATTGGAGTTTTAAATGCTGTTACAGATAAAACTTATGCTGAAATTCAAAATACAGTTACACTAGAAGAAAGAAAAGAATTAGTTGAACCTTTGGCAAATTATAATGTTTTTGTTCTAGATCAACGTTTTAGAAAAAATTCATCTGTGTCATTTATAAATACAAATGTTACAAGAAATGGAGAGTTTAGAGATGGAAATGTAACTGCATTATTATTTGATTTAAACACAAAGAAAAACACGTTCAATCTTTCTGGTGATTATAAATACAGCATTGTTAACGATTTAGGAATAGATAAAAACAAAACTGGTTATAATGCAACATTAAATTTTTCTGAAAGAAGCGGAAAAATTAGATATGGATTTGGTGGTGAATATTTTTCTAGAGATTTTGATAAAAACGATTTAGGAATTCTTTTTCAAACACATTATCATACTGCTTATGCTAATGCAAGTTATAGAATATTAAATCCTACTAAAAAATTCAATTCATTTGGAGTCTATTTTAATTCCTATTCAGAATTTGATAATTTATCTGGAAGAATTCAAGGTTTAAATATGAATTTACAATGTAATTTTTCTACCAAGAAAAACGATTTTTTTAATTTTGGAATAAACGGAAGACCAATAGACACTTACGATTTTTATGAACCAAGAACTGAAGGTGAAACTAAGTTTTTTACAATTCCTAAAAGCATAAATTCATTTCTATATTTTTCATCTAATTACGCAAGACGTTTTGCAATTGATTTAAATCCATCTTTCGGATTTATCAATGAAAAGAACAGAGTAAATTATGGATTTTATGTTGGTCCAAGATATAGAATCTCTGACAAAATTGCAGTAAACTATGATTTCAATTTTTACAGACAAAACAATAATGTTGGTTATATTACAACAACACCAACTGATGAAATTATTTTTGCTAGAAGAGACAGAATTACATACACCAACACATTTAGAGGAAAATATACTTTAAATAATACTATGAATTTAAATATGTCAGTTCGACATTATTGGAGTTATGCAATAAATAATCAGTTTTTAACTTTGCAAGATGATGGTTCTGTTGTAGGTAATTCAACTTACACAGAAAATAGAAATTCTAATTTTAATACTTGGAATATGGATTTGTCTTATTCTTGGTGGTTTGCTCCAGGAAGTCAAGTTTCTGTTTTATATAGAAATAATTCAGCAATTTTTGAAAGAGAATTTGATAAAGATATTTCTACAAACTTTAAAAAATCATTAAATCATGACAATTTAGATCATATTTTCTCTATAAGTGTTCGCTATTTTATTGATTATAATTCATTAAAAAGTAAAAAATAATTCAAATTTTAAAAATATCCGATTGTAACTAATCGGATATTTTTTTATCCGTAAATCTCACATTAAAACACATTCCATTTTTTAAATAAAGTATCTTTGCTTTAAATAATTTTAAAATGAACAAGAAAGTAATTTTAATGATACTTGATGGTTGGGGAAAATCTCCAGATCCAAGAGTTTCTGCAATAGACAATGCCAACATTCCGTTTATTAACAGTTTATATACTAAATATTCTAACGCTCAATTACGTACTGATGGTTTAAACGTAGGTTTACCCGAAGGTCAAATGGGAAATAGCGAAGTTGGACACATGAATCTTGGTGCAGGACGAATTGTATATCAAGACTTAGCAAAGATAAATTTGGCGGTTGAAAACAACACGTTAAAAGATGAACAAACATTAATTGATGCTTTTAAATATGCCAAAGAAAACAAAAAAGCAGTTCATCTATTAGGATTGCTTTCTAACGGTGGAGTTCATTCTCACACTTCTCATTTGCGCAGTTTAATTGATGCTTCTATGGAATTTGGTCTAGAAAAAGTTTTTATTCATGCATTTACTGATGGTCGAGATGTAGATCCTAAAAGTGGAGTTGCTTATATTGAAGATATCACCAATTACATTTATAATACAAATGCAAAATTAGCCACAATTATTGGAAGATATTATGCAATGGATAGAGACAAACGCTGGGAAAGAGTGAAATTGGCTTATGATTTAATAGTTAACAATATTGGCAAAAAAACTAAAGATGCAGCACTTAGTATGCTGGAAAGTTATAAAAATAATATAACTGACGAATTTATTGATCCTATAGTTATGGTCGATGAAAACAATAATCCAATAGCCAAGATTCAAGATGATGATGTTGTTATATTTTTTAATTTTAGAACAGATAGAGGAAGAGAACTTACCGAAACACTTTCTCAAAAAGATTTCCATGAACAAAACATGCACAAGTTGAATTTGTATTATGTAACAATGACCAATTATGACGAAACTTATTCTAATGTTCATGTAATATATGATAAAGATAATTTAACAGAAACGCTTGGTGAAGTTTTACAAAAAGCAAATAAAACACAAATTAGAATTGCCGAAACAGAGAAATATCCTCACGTAACCTTTTTCTTTTCTGGCGGAAGAGAAATTCCGTTTATTGGCGAAACTCGAATAATGAGAAATTCTCCAAAGGTTGCAACCTATGATTTACAACCAGAAATGAGTGCTTTTGAATTAAAAGAAGCATTAATTCCAGAATTACAAAAAGGTGAAGTAGACTTTGTATGTTTAAATTTTGCAAATGGCGATATGGTTGGCCACACCGGAATTATGCAAGCTGCTATAAAAGCTTGCGAAGCTGTTGATGTTTGTGTAAAAGAAATTATTGAAACAGCTTTGGCAAACAATTATACCACTATAATTATTGCCGATCACGGAAATTGTGAAACTATGATTAATCCAGACGGTTCACCAAATACAGCTCACACAACAAATCCTGTTCCAATAATCCTTGTAGATAAAGAATTAAAAACAATACATAATGGTGTTTTGGGTGATATTGCTCCTACTATACTTGAATTAATGGGAGTTGAAAAACCTTTGGTAATGACTGGTAAATCATTACTATAAAAAACGTATTTTTGCCGACATATTTTTAGAAAAATGATTATCCCAAAAACAAGAGAAGAAATAGAATTGATGCGTGAAAGCGCATTGCTAGTTTCTAAAACACTTGGCGAAGTAGCAAAGATTATAAAACCAGGAGTAACCACATTAGAATTAGACAAAATAGCCGAAGAATTTATTAAAGATAATGGAGCAGTTCCAGGATTTCTTGGGCTTTATGGATTTCCAAATTCGCTTTGTATGAGTCCAAATGCACAAGTTGTTCATGGAATTCCAAACGCAAAACCATTAGAAGAAGGCGATGTAATATCAGTAGATTGTGGTGTTTTAAAAAATGGATTCTATGGTGATCATGCATACAGTTTTGAAATAGGAGAAGTTGCACCAGAAGTAAAAAAACTACTTCAAGTAACTAAAGAAAGTTTATATGTCGGAATTCGTGAGTTCAAGATTGGAAATCGAGTTGAAGATGTTGGAAATGCAATTCAAAAATATTGTGAAAACAATGGTTATGGCGTTGTTAGAGAATTAGTTGGGCATGGTTTAGGAAAAAAAATGCACGAAGATCCAGAAATGCCAAATTATGGAAAAAGAGGTCACGGAAAATTATTTATTGAAGGAATGGTTGTTGCTATTGAACCCATGATAAATATGGGAACCAAAAACATAAAACAACTAAAAGATGGTTGGACAATTCTTACTGCCGACGGAAAACCAAGTGCTCATTTCGAACACAACGTTGCCTTAATAAACGGAAAACCAGAAATTCTTTCAACATTTAAATATGTTTATGATGCATTGGGAATTGTTAGTAATGAGGAAGATGAGTTTCGTATACATCCTGTAGTGATTTAAAGACTTGTAAGGTTTTATTAAATTTGATTACATTTACAAAAAATAAAAAAAATGAGGTTAAAACTTCAAAATATTGGTATAATTGAAAGTGCAGACATTAATGTTGATGGTATCACATTAATTGCTGGGCAAAATGATTCTGGTAAAAGTACAGTTGGAAAGGTTTTGTATTCAATTATAAGAAGCTTCAACATTAATGAAAAATCATTTAATTCTTCTAAAGTTGAATACATTCGAAACAGGAATAGAGACATTAGAAATTTATTATTAAGAACAAAGTCAGTTACAGAAACAGATAAAGTAATCAACGAAAAGTTTTTAAATGATTTTGTTGATAACAGACAATCCATTTTTAATCGCCTTATAAGAATTAATACAAACAATCCAGACAACATCGATAAAATGTTAGTTGACTTGGATTTGATTGAAGAACTTTATAGTTCTTTTTCAAATGAAACATTAAAATTACAACTGGAAAATTTTATAATCGAAATTAAAAATAGATTAGAAATTGAGAGAGAATCTGTTGAAGTATTGATTTATGAATTAGAATCCTATCTAGATGATCAATTTGGAAAACAAATTAAAAATAAATTCAATAAAGAAGATTCTTTTATTTTAATTGATGATAAATACCAAAAAAAGATATTAATAAATGACAAATTAGAATTTCAAGGATTTGAAAATAATAATAATTTCTACTATGACAATGTTTTTTTTATAGAATCACCAATTCTATTAGAAAAAGCAATGTATTATTCCCCAGAAAATACTTCTAGAGATAAAATCATTCACCTTAATTCTAAAATTTTTGAAACAGAATTTGAAAAAGATATTTTTTCTGATAATAGACAGGATTTTGAAAAATTAAGTTTAATTATTTCAGAAGTAATTGGAGGTAATTTTGAAATTAATTCAAATGAAGAAATAGTTTTTAAAAAAAATGAAGTTGATTTTGATTTTGAAAATATTGCAACTGGAATTAAAAGTTTTGGAATACTTCAATTATTATTTAAAAAAGGCAATTTAAATTCAAATTCATTATTAATCATTGATGAACCTGAAGTTCATTTACATCCAACTTGGCAAGTTAAATATGCAGAAATATTAGTTAGACTTTCAAAAGAGTTTGCAATTCCAATTGTTTTAACTTCACACAGTCCTTATTTTATAGAGGCATTGGAAGCATTTACTAAAAAATATGAGTATTTAGACTCTACAAATTTTTATTTTGCTGAAAAAGGTAAAGATGGATTGACTTCAAATATTTTAAATGTAAATAATTCTCTAAGTAAAATTTATTCTTCTATTTCAGAAGCCTCTTATTATTTAAGAAATATAGAAAGTAATGAGTAATTCTATTTTTAAAATACTAGACGATAAACTAAATCGTAAAAGTTTAAGAGAATTGAGTTTGAACAATGAACATAGAAAACATTCTTTATCAGTTAAATATCTTATTGATTCAGATAAAAAATGCTACCATTTTGATAAAATACATACGAATAATTCAACTGTAGATGCTTTAGAATACAATGGGAACGATTTTTATCTAATTGAATTTAAAGACGAAAGAATTTACAATCCAAAACATGATTGGGGAAAAATAGCTAAAATAATATTCAAAAGTATTCAATCTGTTAATTCTATTCTAGAATTATATAAAGATAATAAATTTTCTAAAATTGACTTCTATCACAAAAATTTATATTTTTTGATTGTTTTCAGTTCTACAAAGTCAACTGATTTAAATGATTTTAAAACACTAAAATCACATTTAAAAGAAAAATACGGTAATATATTTCGTGTAGATATTTTAAATGAAAAAATGTTTGTCGATGAATATGTTAATACAAGTAAAGTTGGGATCTAAATGAAAAAAATATTCAAATTCATATTAAACACAATCCCAAGACCAATACTAATAAGATTGAGTATTGTAGTTAGACCAATTCTTGCTTTTTTATTAAAAGGAAATCGTTTTACCGATCCAATAGACGGAAAAAGCTTCAAAATGTTTCTTCCTTATGGATATGGAAATCAACGAAACAATGTACTTTCACCAAGCACACTTTCTTTAGAAAGACATCGATTGTTATGGATTTATTTACAAAATGAAACTGACTTTTTTCAATCTGAACTCGTTTCAGAATCTAAAGAAATAAATTCAGATTCTTTAGTTTCAAATAGCAAACGTATTAAATTAAGAGATACTGAAACAAATTCACAATTAAAAGTCCTGCACTTTGCACCAGAACAAGAATTTTATAAACGATTTAAAAAGCAAACCAATATAGAATATACTACAACCGATTTACTTTCGCCATTAGCAGATGTAAAAGCAGATATTTGTAATTTACCATTTCAAGACAATCAATATGATATCATTTTATGCAATCATGTTCTAGAACATATTCCAGATGATACCAAAGCAATGCAAGAATTATACAGAGTTTTAAAACCCGGAGGAATGGGAATATTTCAAATTCCTCAAGATTTATCTAGAGCAACAACTTTTTCTGATGATACAATTGTTGACCAAAAAGAAAGAGCCAAAATATTTGGTCAATACGACCATGTTAGAGTTTATGGTAGAGATTATTTTGACAAGTTAAGAAGTATTGGTTTTAAAGTTATTGAAGAAGATTATACCTCAAAACTCTCACCAGAATTGGTAACAAAATATTGCTTGGCAAATGGTGAAATTATTCCAGTTTGTTTTAAATAAAATTACTTTTGGCATAATTGTAGATAATAATATTCTGTATCTTTACGTTTGATAACAAAATGATTATGTACAAAAAAATTATATTTTATTCGCTAATAATATTTTCTATTCTTAGAATTTCTGCTCAAGAAAAAGAAGTAAATCCACCATACCATATAAAAACAGTTTCCTTTGTTCAAAGTGGTCAAAATAACATTCCAATCTTTAGATTTGGTGACAGTTTTCAACTTCAATTTGACGATTTACATGGTACAGAAGACAACTATTACTACACAATAAAACATTACGACTACGACTGGAAACCATCGCAGTTATCTCGTAATGAATATCTTGGCGGTTTCGACGATCAAAGAATTCAAGAGTACTCCAATTCATTCAATGCGCTTCAAATTTACTCCCATTATAAAATTAGTTTTCCAAATAAATACACACAACTAAAAGTAAGCGGAAACTATATTATTTCAATTTTAGACGAAAATCGTGATGTGGTTTTTTCAAGAAAATTTATTCTTTATGAAGATATTGTTTCAGTGCCGATGCAAGTAAAAAGAGCTCGAAATGTTAGATATGTTGAGCAAAAACACAATATTGAGTTTTCAATTAGAAGCAAAGTAATCACTTTTCAAAGTCCGTTACAAAATGTAAAAGTAATGCTCCTACAAAATGGTCAATTTGATAATGCAATAACCAATATAAAACCAATGTATACTATTGGTAATGATTTGATTTATAAATATGATAAAGAAACCCAATTTTGGGCAGGAAACGAATATTTATTTTTCGAGAATAAGAACATACAAGGTGCAAATAATAGTATTTCCTATGTAAATTCTGATGGCGGATTATATAATTCTCATTTATACACCAACAATTCGAGAGCTAAAAGCATCTATACTTTTTGGCCAGACATTAACGGAAATTTTCTGATTAATTCACTAAATAGAGAAAATCCAGAAATTGAAGCCGATTATGCTTGGGTTTACTTTTCACTTTCTGCAACACCATTTTTAGACAAAAAAGATTTTTATATAACAGGAATGTTCAATAACTATGCGCTTTCTGACGAAAATAAAATGGAATACAACCAAAAGAAAGGAATATACGAAAAAGCAATAATGATTAAACAAGGTTTTACTAATTACAAATATGTTATTGCCGATAGCAAAGGAAAAATAGATGAAGAAAATGCTGTTGACGGAAATTTTTATCAAACAGAAAACAACTATTTTGCAATTGTTTATTATCGTGAAAACAACCAACGATATGACCGAGTAATAGGCAAAGGAATTGCAAGTTCTACAGACATAATCAATTAAAAAATCTTTAACAATTATTTAAACTTGTATATTTTATTAATTTTGTAACTTTACAAAAAGTTTATTATGGTTTCTCAAATAACAAGAGGCATAAAAATATCTGTAAACACTAGTTTTGAAGGTACATACTTCAAAAACTATAAAATACATTTTGCCTTTTCTTATGAAATAATCATAGAAAACCACAGCAAAGATTCAGTACAATTAAACTCACGTCACTGGGAAATTTTTGATTCCTTGAATAACATAGAAGTAGTTGACGGAGAAGGTGTTATTGGAAAAAAACCAGTATTAAAACCTGGAGAATTTCACACTTACAATTCTGGTTGTCTTCTTTCGTCTCCGCATGGTGCAATGCGTGGTTTTTTCAACATGATAAATTTCACTACCGCCAAAGACTTCAAAGTAATTGTGCCAACATTTCGACTCAGTGCACCCTATGCATTAAACTAGAAGCTAATCCAGCTATTCATTACAAGTTTGTTAATAAAAATCTTTTTTTCTAAGCCCAAAAACGTGCTTCTATGGTCGCAGTTTTTCGCCAAGAAAAAATAGTTTTTTCCATAACAAAGCTTTTCATTGCTATCTGGGCTAAACATAGTTCAATCTAAAGTGACTTACTTATAGTTTAGTTTTATTTGTTATCAAAAATTCAAAAAAACCTTTGTACTTTTGTTACAAATTAAATATTTTACAATTCAATAATTATCCATTTACTAATATTTACTTATGGTCAAAAACCCAAACCGAGTAAACCTAAATTAATAAAACATGCCAAAAGGTTTCTACAATGTTCCCAAAGCGGTCAACGAACCAGTAAAATCATACGCTCCAAATTCGCCAGAAAAAACTGCAGTTTTAACGGCTTACAAAAAAATGTGGAACGAAACTATCGATGTTCCAATGTATATTGGTTCAGAACAAATTCGTACAGGAAATACCAAAAATATGACTGCGCCACACGATCATAAACACATCGTTGGAACATATCATCTTGCCGAAAAAAAGCACATAGAAAAAGCTATAGCATCTTGTCTTGAATCAAGAAAAAAATGGTCAAACATGCCATGGGAACATCGTGCTGCAATTTTCCTTAAAGCAGCCGAGCTTATTGCTGGTCCATATCGAGCTAGAATAAATGCTGCAACAATGATTGCACAATCTAAAACAATATTTCAAGCAGAAATCGATGCTTCATGCGAATTAATTGACTTTCTTCGATACAACGTTGAGTTTATGACTCAAATTTATCAAGACCAACCAGCATCCAATTCAGATGTATGGAACAAAGTAGAATATAGACCATTAGAAGGATTTGTATATGCAATTACACCATTCAATTTTACAGCAATAGCTGCAAATCTTCCTGCAAGTGCAGCACTTATGGGAAACACTGTTGTTTGGAAACCTAGTGACAGCCAAGTTTTTTCAGCCAAAATAATTATCGATGTCTTTAGAGAAGCTGGAGTTCCAGATGGTGTTATTAATGTAGTATATGGTGATCCAGTTATGATTTCTGACACAGTTTTTGCAAGTCCAGATTTTGCAGGAATTCATTACACAGGTTCAACTTATGTATTCAAAGAAATTTGGAAAAAAATTGGTAATAACATTCACAATTATAAAACCTATCCAAGAATTGTTGGAGAAACCGGCGGAAAAGATTTTGTAGTAGCACATTCATCAGCCAATATAAATCAAGTTGTAACAGGAATTACTCGTGGTGCATTTGAATTTCAAGGACAAAAATGTTCTGCTGCATCACGTGGTTATATTCCTCAAAGTTTATGGCCAGCAGTAAAAGAAAAAATAATTACTGATGTAAAATCTATGAAAATGGGTTCGCCAGAAGATTTCGGCAACTTTATCACCGCAGTTATTCACGAAGGTTCGTTTGATAAATTAGCAAGTTTTATAGACCAAGCCAAAAAAGATAAAGATGCCGAAATTATTGTTGGAGGAAATTATGATAAATCTAAAGGTTATTTTGTTGAACCAACAGTAATTGTAACCACCAATCCAAAATATACCACAATGGAAACCGAACTTTTTGGTCCTGTTATGACAATTTATGTTTATGAAGATTCTAAATGGAGTGAAACACTAAAACTTGTTGACCAAACCTCAGAATATGCATTAACCGGAGCCATTTTTAGTCAAGACAGATACGCAACAGTCGAAGCAACAATTGCATTACAAAACGCAGCAGGAAATTTTTATATCAATGACAAACCAACTGGTGCTGTTGTAGGAATGCAACCATTTGGTGGTGCAAGAGCTTCTGGTACAAATGATAAAGCAGGTTCGGCTCAAAACTTATTGCGTTGGGTTTCACCAAGAACTATAAAAGAAACATTTGTTACTCCTGAGGATTATCGTTATCCATTTTTAGGAGAATAATCTAAAATACGAAGTGTGAAATACTAGATATAAAGTTTTAAAAAGTTCATTCAGAAATGTTTGGACTTTTTTTGCATCTAATTGTTAATTTTTTGTATATTCGAAACTCAAAATCAACTAACTATGAAATCAAAAATTACTATAATTATATTTTCCTTTTGCTATATTGTTGGATTTAGTCAAGATAAAACCTACGATTTATTAATAAACAAAACCCAAACTAATATATTGTATGATAGAGTTTTTGCTGTTTCTAACGCTACAAATCTAAAAACAGAAAACATTTCTTCAAATTATTTCTTACAAGTTTATCATGAAATGCAACGAGCTGATTTTTTAAATCGATTACCAAAACTAGAAACTATTCAAGACGAAGGAACTATTGGCTTTGCTAACAAACAAATTCCGTTATCAATTTTAATTTCAGATTTTGAAAGCGTTAAAAAAGAAGCTATAGAAAATAATGATGTTATACTTAACACAAACAATCAATTGGAATTAATTTCAGATGCATCAACTGTTTTTGAAAAACACAACATCAATTTAATTGCGCCTCTTTTATCAAAATCAAAAACTAGTTCTGTAACCTTCATTCTAAAAGACAATTTAATTTTCAACACTACTAATAAAATTATATCATCAGTTTCTTACCATACAGAAAATGATGAAAACTGGAATCAAATAAATTATAATCAAACATTTACAATTCTGTTTTCAAAAGCTGGAAAACAAATTATAACTTGTAAAATAGAATTTACAACTGGCAAAAGCAAAATAATTTCTTTTGAAATAACCACAGACAATCAAATAATTGGAGCAACAAATAAAAATATTAATGCTTTTGCTCCAAATGTTGTAAATACAATTTCATCAACAATTCCATATCAAGGTTATGGCGAAACTGCAGCTTTTTTAGGTCAAGGTGAATACGAAATTTTCATGGATACAACAGATGGAATTCTAGATAAACCAATTTTTTTACTTGATGGTTTTGATCCTGGAGATACAAGAAACACAACAGCCATTTATTCTTTATTAAATTATGGAACTTCTGGCGAAAACCTAGGTAATTTAGTTCGCGCGCAAGGTTATGATGTAATTGTGTTGAATTTTCCAAACTATACACGTCCAAGTACAACAACTCTAATTGATGGCGGAGTTGATTATATTCAACGAAATGCAATGATTCTGGTTCAATTAATTAATCAAATAAACGCAGTTAAAATTGGAACTGCTCAAAATGTTGTAATTGGTCCGAGTATGGGAGGATTAATTTCGAGATATGCTTTGCGATATATGGAAACCAATAGCATGAATCCAGACACGCGTCTTTATATTTCGTTTGACTCTCCACATCTTGGCGCAAATGTTCCAATTGGATTTCAACATTTGTTTAATTATATGGCATTTGGACCACTTGGAGATGTTTCAGTACAAGCTTTGGTAAACGGAATGTTAAAAAGTCCTGCTTCTAGAGAAATGTTAATTGACCATTTTGAAGGACATTTACAAACAGGAAATGCAACCGAATTTAATACCGCATCAGCAACATTAATTCCAACCGGTTGTCCAAATTATAGAACAGCGTTTCAAAATGAATTAAACACAATGGGATTTCCAACATCAACTAGAAATGTATCGATTTCTAATGGTGCAGGAAATGGTTCAATGACTGGAACACCAGACATGGTTGTAATGAATCATACTTTTAATGTTACTAGCTCACAAAGAGCAATAATTAATTTACGATTTACACCTTTGGCAAATTTAACCAATCAGGTAAGCAGATTCCGCGGTCAACAATGGGTTATTTTTTGGTTTACAGCTTATGAAAGTATGGCAAATTCTAAATCTCCAACTTATACAAACGGTTTAGATTCGGCTCCAGGAGGAAAATTCGACATGAATACTTTGGCTGCTTCTGCAGGATCAAATGCTTTATTGTTAGAGTTTTTTACTAATTTACAAATTATGTATTTCGATTTTATTCCAACTTTGAGTTCTATGGCAGTTTCTAGTTCTACTAATTTATATTCAAATGTAAATGCAAGTTCAACAACACCATTTGCGGCATATTCAATTCCAACAGCCAACGAAAATCATGTAACTTTAACGCCAACAAATGTTGCTTTCGCACTAAGTGAAATTTTAAATCCTACATTACAAAATCAAGATAATACAGCTTTAAATAGTGTTTGGATAAAAAATCCAATTGAAAATTCTATACAAATAAACACTTCCTATTCTATTGAAAATGCAAAAATTTCGATTACAGATATTTTAGGAAAAACAATATTTACTGTAAATAATCAAACCGTAAACGGAACATTAGAAATTCCAGTTTCATTGTCAAATGGTGTTTATTTAATAACTATTGGAAATGAAATTGGAAGTGTAACTAAGAAAATAATAAAAGGATAATTTAAAATTTTCATAAAAGTCTCCAAACGGAGACTTTTTTTATACCTTAAACTTCAAGGGTAAATGAACCACTTTCTTAGTTTCGAAAAACTCCTCTTTAAAAAATTCTGAAATATTATATTCTGTAGCTTTTGGAAAATCTTTTAATTCTTCGGTTAAATCGCCACCTTTTAAATATAGAATTCCGTTTTTAAGTTCGTGTTTGTTGGTTTTTTTAATTTTATCTTTTATCCAAGAAACAAAATCTGGCATATTGGTAACTGCTCTACTTACAATAAAATCATAATCACCTTTAACATTTTCTGCACGAAGTTGTTCTGCTTTTACGTTTTTAAGATTCAAACTTTCGGCTACAGCTTTTACTACATTTATTTTTTTTAGAATTATATCTATTAAATAAAATCTAGTTTCTGGAAACATTATCGCTAAAGGAATTCCAGGAAAACCACCGCCAGTGCCAACATCAAGAACATAAGTTCCAGGTTCAAATTTTATAATTTTTGCAATGGCTAACGAATGTAACACGTGTTTGGTATACAATTCATCAATGTCTTTTCTGGAAATTATATTAATTTTAGCATTCCAATCTTGATATAAATCAAATAATTTTTCAAATTGATCTATTTGAATTTCTGATAAATCTGGAAATTGTTTCAGAATTTCTTCCATATTTTTATTTTTTACAAAAGTAAACAATTTTCAAATGTTATTTTTTGATTAATTAACACTCGTAGATTATTAATAATAATTATATTTGTAAAAATTAAGTATTTATATGAATGCAACAATGCCAACCTTTTCTAAACTAGACAATTTAAAGTTTTTTAGAACCTTAAATACTCGAGTTAATTCCTACTTTAAAGATAATAAAATAGAAAAAACAGGAAACTGGAAACTGTACCTAAAAACTATTATTTTATTTAGTGTTTTTCTTGCGCCTTATTTTGTAATTATTACTTTACCCAATTTACATTTCGGAATATTCTTTTTACTTTCAATTTTAATTGGAATTGGAATGGCAGGAATTGGAATGAATGTAATGCATGACGGAAATCACGGTTCGTATTCTAACAAATCTTGGGTTAATAAATTTATGGGTGGAAGTATCTATATTTTAGCAGGAAATGTTTATAACTGGCAAGTACAACACAATGTTTTACATCATACTTACACTAATATTCACGGACACGATGAAGATTTAGATGCAGGAAGAATTATTCGTTTTACTCAAGAAGCTAAATGGGAAAGATTTCATAAATTTCAACACTATTATTCGGTTTTTCTATATGGTTTATTGACTTTTAATTGGTGTTTAACAACCGATTTTAAACAGATGAAAAACTATTTAAAAAGAAAATTGTCTTATGGAGAACCTAAAAGTCCTAAAATTTTATGGACAACTTTAGTAATTACAAAAGTAATTTACTTCTCGGTATGGATAGTTTTACCTATGGTTTTTGGAGTTATTTGGTGGAAAGTTTTGATTGGATTTTTTGTAATGCATTACACTGCTGGTTTAATATTAAGTGTAGTTTTTCAATTGGCACATATTATTGATGATACTACAAATCCAATTCCAAATGAAGTTGGAGAAGTAGAAAACACTTGGGCAATTCATCAACTTTTTACAACAGTAAATTTTGCTCCTAAAAGTTGGTTAATAAATTGGTATACAGGTGGTTTAAACCATCAAGTTGAACACCATTTATTTCCAAACATTAGTCACATTCATTATGGTAAAATTGCTGATATTGTAAAACAAACAGCAAAAGAATGTAATTTACCTTATCACGAATATAAAACTATGACAAGTGCTGTTATTGCACATTTCAGACATTTGAAAGATTTGGGACAAAAACCTTTGCTTTCTGCATAATTTGTAAAGACGCGATAAATCGCGTCTTTTTTATTTATATCAATTTTAGCTCAACTAATACAACTTATGGAACATTTATTATCAGATAGAATTAATAATTTATCTACTTCACAAACACTTGCAATGGCTGCCTTAGCAAGAGAATTAAAATCACAAGGAAAAGATATTATAAGTTTAAGTTTGGGCGAACCCGATTTTAATACGCCAGATTTTATTAAAGAATCAGCAAAAAAAGCAATAGACGAAAACTATTCTACTTATTCGCCAGTTGATGGCTATATGGATTTGAAAGAAGCCATTTGCCGAAAATTTAAAAGAGATAATAATCTAGATTATAAACCAGCAAATATTGTTGTTTCTACTGGAGCAAAACAATCACTTTATAATGTTGCTCAATGTATGCTAAATGATGGTGACGAAGTAATTCTTCCAGCGCCATTTTGGGTTTCGTATTCAGAAATTATTAAAATGTCTGGCGGAATTCCAATTGAAGTTCCAACTTCAATTGAAGATGATTTTAAAATGACCGCTTCACAACTCGAAGCAGTTATTACTCCAAAAACCAAAATGATTTGGTACAGCTCACCTTGTAATCCTAGTGGTTCAGTTTATAGTCGTGAAGAATTTACAGAACTTGCGAAAGTTTTGGAAAAACATCCAAAAATATTTATTGTAGCCGACGAAATTTATGAACATATTAATTTTTCAGGTACATTTTGTAGCATTGCATCAATTCCAGGAATGTTTGAAAGAACCATAACCGTAAATGGAGTTGCCAAAGCATTTGCTATGACAGGTTGGAGAATTGGTTACATTGGCGCACCAGAATTTATTGCCAAAGCGTGTACCAAAATGCAAGGTCAAGTAACTTCTGGAGCTAATTCTATTGCACAAAGAGCAACAATTACAGCGGTTGATGCTGATCCAAAAGTATTGAAATATATGGTCGATGCTTTTCATAGTCGTCGTGATTTGGTAGTTGGATTAATAAGAGAAATTCCAGGATTAAAAATCAATGTTCCAGAAGGTGCATTTTATGTTTTTCCAGATGTTTCTTCGTTTTTCGGAAAAA
>NZ_JAYVFH010000198.1:0-12289 GCF_043773265.1 Flavobacterium sp.
CTTACTCCATCCTTTTGTTCTTTCTGATTTATAATATAAATTTATATAATGTAAACTTAAGGCGGTTTGGCGCAATTGGGGTTTTAGGCAAACTTTAAAATTGGTTTTGTACTTTTGGTTTTCGGTGTTTAATCAAAAGTTTCGGGCTTACAATTCACTATTTTTGAAATATTTAATAATCAAAAAATAGTCAACCAATTTCAGGACAAGACAATAAAGCCAAGTTTTAATATTATCATCCATAAATCAATACTTTATTTTGATTTAAAGTCTTTCTAAAATATGGATTTTTAATAGCTTTTTCTTCTAATAAATCAATACTTCTTTTTAAAATATTTTCAAGTGAAAATTTTAAGTTGTAATAGTTATCCCCATAATCTAAAACATCCAAATTTTCAAAATCAACAATCAAATCAACATCACTTTCGTTGTTGAATTTGTCGGTTAAAACAGAACCAAAAGCATATAAAGATTTTACTTTATGCACTTTGCATAAATTCAAGATGTCTTTATTATGATTTTCTATTAAGTTCATACTTAATTATTAATTTACTCAAAAGTACATAAAAAAAATTAGGTTTCAATTTTCCACGATTTTTTAGCATTTCCACCAACAGTCGATAGACGCAATTGGGTTTTAGGCAAACTCCAAAGTTGGTTTCGCACTTTGAAATCTAGTGATAAAATTCTATTTTGCAAAAAAGCCAATTAGAATAATTTATGTCAGTCTGAGCTTGTCGAAGACCTTCTTTTAAACTCAAATAGCTTCGACATGCTTAGTGTTGCAATTAGTTATTAATTATATTTTGTAGAAAGTAAAAAGTTCTGATTTATAAAAGAGCCAATTAGAATAAGTTATGTCAGTCTGAGCTTGTCGAAGACCTTTATTTTATTATTCTAAATCGTTGGGATTACCAAATTGAGTATAATTTTTAGAATACAAAATTAGTTTATCCCAGTCTTGAGTTATAAGAGCTTCTTTTTTTATTCTACTCCATCCTTTTATTTGTTTTTCAATTGCAATAGCATTCAAAACTTCGTTAAAATTTTCAAACCACATTAGTTCCAGCGGTCTTTTATTGAAGGTATAGCAAGCTTTATTTTTACCTGAAACATGTTCTCCAAATCTCCTTTCTAAATCATTTGTAAAACCAGTATAATATGAGTTATCACTACATTTAAGGATATAAACAAAATAAGTTTTCATATTCTTTATTTAATAATGGCACTTCGACAAGCTCAGTGTGACAATTTGTTATTAATTATACTTTGTAGAAAGCAAAAAATTCTATTTTCCAAAAAAAATCAATTATGATGCGCCATGTAAGTCTGAGCTTGTCGAAGACCTCCTTTTAAACTCAAACGGCTTCGACATGCTTAGTGTGGCAATTCGTAATAAATTATAATTTGTAGAGAGAACAATTTCTAATTTTGCAAAAAAGCCAATTACAATAAGTTATGTCAGTCTGAGCTTGTCGAAGACCTTCTTATAAATTTTTGACTATTCTAAATTTAGTAACTAAAAAAAACTGAAAACCTATTCCTACTTCTCACCCAACTTCCGTTCCAATTCAGCTTGAAACTCTTCCATAACAGGTTTCATGGTGCTTTCGGGAATATCTGCAATTCTAATATACATCAATCCATCAATTGCGTTATTAAAAAGAGGGTCAACATTAAATGCTACCAATCGTGCATTTTGTTTTATGTATTTTTTTATCAAAACTGGCAACCTTAAGTTTCCTGGTTCTAGTTCGTCAATAATTTTATCAAATTTATTTAAATCGGCTTCGGCTTCATCAAAAATAAAATCTTTATCAGCATCTTTTAGTTTTATTTTAAATTCTTTTTTTGGATGAACATACTGTGCAATGTATGGATCATAATAATTAGATTTCATAAATTCAATCATCAACGATTTAGAAAAATCGGTAAATTGATTGCTAATACTTACTCCGCCAAGTAAAAATTTATGTTCAGGATAACGTAATGTTGTATGAATAATTCCGCGCCAAAGCAAGAACAATGGCATTGGTTTTTGTTGGTATTCTTTTACAATAAATGCGCGTCCCATTTCGATAGAATTATGCATCATTTCGTGCAACTCACTTTCAAATCTAAATAAATCAGTTAAATAAAAACCTTCCATTCCATATTTAGGATAAATTTCTGATCCTAAACCCATTCTATAAGCTCCAGCAACTTTATTGGCTTCTTCATCCCACAAAAACATGTGACGATAATATTGGTCATATTTGTCTAAATCTATAGATTCGTTTGTTCCTTCGCCAATTTCTCTAAAAGTAATTTCTCTTAATCTTCCAATTTCATGAAGTACATTTGGAATCTTGTTGGCTTCGGTAAAAAATACTTCATAATTCTTACTTTGAAAAAATCTACAATCAGCTTTTCTCAATGCTTCAACTTCTTCAATCATTTTTTCCTGGCTTGCAGCAGTTACAATTTTCTTTGGACTTTTTGGTGATTTTAAATTCGGAACATTCAGAGTTTTGCTTTCTTTGTTAAAAGAATTTGCCAACATGTAGGTTTTCTTTCTTAAAAATTCCGAATAGTCTTCGATTGTTTTATATTCATTTTGTTCTGCAACAGAAATTGGCTTTCCAATACGAACTTTAATCACACGATGTTTTTGAGTAAATAATTCTGATGGTAATTTTGCGGTTCTAAGTGTGCCGCCAATCTTGGATAAAAAATAAAACAACCGACTGTTTTTTGCATGAAAATAAATTGGAACAACAGGAACTTGAGCTTTTCTAATTACCTTAATTGCACCTTCTTCCCAAGCTTTATCTACAACTAATTTTCCGTCTTTATAGGTAGAAACTTCTCCAGCAGGAAACATTCCAAGTGGTTTTCCATCACTCAAATGACGAAATGTTTCCTTCAATCCAACCACACTTGATTTTACATCTTTATGGTTTTCAAAAGGATTTACTGGCATTATATATTTTTTTAATGGCTCAATTCTGTGCAATAAAAAATTGGCAATTACTTTAAAATTTGGTTCTTTTTCGAGCATTAATTTTAAAAGTAAAACACCATCAATTCCGCCAAGCGGATGATTAGAAATGGTAATATAAGCACCATCTTTTGGTAATCTTTTTAAATCTTCTTTGGGAATTTCAAATTTAATTTCTAAATCGTTAAGTATAGCATTTAAAAATTCAACATCTTGAAGATGCTTGTTTCTATCATAAACCTTGTTTAAAGTTGATATTTTAAGCACTTTCATTAATAACCAACCAGCAAAAGTGCCAAAAACACCATATTTATCGGCGTTTATTGATTTTGCAACTTCTTTGGCGGTAACTAAACCCATTTATTATTGTTTTTTTTGAGCGAGAAACAAAGATAGTAATTCTATTGAATTTTCTGCACAATTAATTTATTGAAATGGTTTATAAAATGGTTAAAAACTTTAAAACTTTAAAATAAATCAATTTAGTTTTTAAGTACTTTTGAAAAACTATAAAAAGAGACAATGAGAATCATTTCATATAATGTAAATGGCATAAGAGCAGCAATTACAAAAGGTTTTTTAGATTGGTTACAACTAGCCAATCCCGACGTAATTTGTCTTCAAGAGATTAAAGCCAACGAAGATCAAATTCCTACAAACGAAATTACAGCCGCAGGTTATCCATACCAATATTATTTTTCGGCAACCAAAAAAGGGTATAGCGGTGTTGCTATTTTGAGTAAAATAGAACCAAAGAAAATTCTTTATGGAACCGGAATAGAATCTATGGATTATGAAGGAAGAAATATTAGAGCCGATTTCGAAGATATTTCTGTAATGAGTTTGTACTTGCCATCTGGAACCAATATTGATAGATTAGGACACAAGTTTAACTATATGGATGAGTTTCAACACTACGTTAACAAGCTAAAACTTGAAACTCCAAATCTTGTTATCTGTGGCGATTATAATATTTGTCACGAAGCAATTGATATTCATGACCCAATAAGAAACAAAACCGTTTCGGGATTTTTACCCGAAGAACGTTCTTGGATAGATTCTTTTATGAAATCTGGATTTGTTGACAGTTTTCGCCATTTTAATAAAGAACCACATCAATATTCTTGGTGGAGTTATCGTGCCGGAGCAAGAGCTAACAATAAAGGATGGAGAATAGATTATAACTTGGTAAGCGAAAATTTAAAACATAGAATGACACGAGCTGTTATTTTGCCCGAAGCAAAACATTCTGACCATTGCCCAATTTTAGTTGAGATAGATTAAAATTAAATACGCTTTCATTATCAATAAAAACAAACCCAAAACTACAATCAATTAAAAAAATAATAAAATGATCAAAAAAATTTCAATAGCATTAGTAGTATTAATAGTATCTACATCATGTGTTTCAAAAAAAATATACAATGATTTAGAAAAAAAATATGCCGATTTAAAAAAAGAAAACAGAAACTTATCTGACGGAAATGAAGATTTATTAAAAGCTAAAAATCAATTAGAATTAGATTCAAATGCTCAAAAAACAGAATTAGATAAATTGAAAGCAGAACGTGATAAATTACTAGCAGATTATACAGCAAGTAGTAAAAATCTAAAAACACTACAAGCTTCATACAATGCATTAGAAAAAGATAGCAACGAAGCTTTGACTAGTAATATTAATAAAAATCGTGAACTTCTAGCACAACTTGAAGCCAAAGAAAAATCGATGGCCGCAGAGCAAGACCGATTGAATAAATTGAAAGCCGAACTAGACTCAAGTTCTAAACGATTGAGCGAACTAGAATCTTACATTGCTGCCAAAGATGCAAGCATGAAAAAACTAAAAGAAACACTTTCTAAATCATTAAAAGCATTTGAAGGTAAAGGTTTGACTGTTGAACAAAGAAACGGAAAAGTCTATGTTTCTATGGAAAATAAATTATTATTTGGAACTGGTAGTTGGGCAGTTGGCGCAGAAGGAAAAACCGCAGTTGTTGCTGTTGGAAAAGTATTGAGTGACAATCCAGATATTTCTGTATTAATCGAAGGTCATACAGACGATGATAAAATTCTAGGAAGTATTGGTGGAGGAATAGAAAATAATTGGGATTTATCAACCAAAAGAGCAACAGCAATTGTTACTATTCTTTCAGAAAACAAATCTGTTAAAAAAGAAAATCTTACTGCTGCAGGTCGTGGAGAATTTGCACCACTAATGAGCAACGATACTCCAGAAGGAAAAGCTAAAAACCGTAGAATTGAAATTATTCTAACGCCAAAATTAGATGAAATTTCTAAAATGTTGAATGAACTATAATTTTTAAATGCGAAAACTTAATCAATTATTATCAGAATTAGAAAACAACATTCCTAATCTAGAAAAAAGTAATTTGGCAATTTCCAAAGCTAATGTTGGTTGGCAAATAGATCATTGTTTGATAGTATTATCAAGAATTACAAGTGCATTAGAAAAATCTAATCCAGAGGAATTTAAACCTAAATTTAATTTTAAAAGATTTATGGTTTTTACAACTAATACAATTCCTAGAGGAAAGGCTAAAGCACCAGAAGTAGTAATGCCAGTTGGTGAAATCACCGAAAACTCATTGAGAGAAAAATTAGAAAAAGTAAAAGCAAAGGTTTTAAAAATGGAAACTTTTCATAAAAACAGTTTTTTTGCGCATCCATATTTTAATGATTTGAATGTAAAACAAACTCAAAAATTCCTGATTTTACATACAACTCATCACATTAAGATTATTAGAGATATTGTAAAAAAATAATTTTAAAAAGCATCTAAATTTTTTTAGAACTTTTTTTAATTTTAACTTTGAAGCCACTCAAAAATTAGCGTTTTTTATAAAAATGAAATACAAAGAACTTCCAAATACCAATATAAAAGTTAGTACAATCTGTTTAGGAACAATGACTTTTGGAAATCAGAATAGTGAAGCCGAATCACATTCGCAGTTAGATTATGCAGTAGAAAGAGGCATTAATTTTCTTGATTCGGCAGAAATGTATCCAATTGGTGGTAACGAAATCATTTTTGGAAAAACAGAACGTTATATAGGAACTTGGATAAATAAAATAGGAAAAGACAAAAGAGAAAATATTGTTGTTGCAACCAAAATTGCAGGTCCAAATCGTGGATTAGAATACATTAGAAAACCATTAGATTTTTCTAAAAAAAGTATCAATCAAGCGGTTGAATTGAGTTTAAAAAACCTTCAAACAGATTATATAGATTTATATCAAATGCATTGGCCAGAACGAATTATGAATATGTTTGGTAAACGTGGCGTAACTGAAATTGATTCTCAATGGCAAGACAATATCTTTGAAGTTTTAACGGTTTATAATCAATTAATTAAAGAAGGAAAGATAAAATCCGTTGGCGTTTCTAATGAAAATCCTTATGGTGTGATGAAATTTTTGCATGAAAGCGAAAAGCATAATTTGCCTAGAATCACCACAATTCAAAATCCTTATTCGTTGTTGAATCGTCTCTTTGAAGTTGGTTTATCTGAAATTTGTATGCGAGAAAAAGTTGGTTTACTGGCTTATTCTCCATTGGCATTTGGATTTCTTACCGGAAAATACTTAGATGGTTATCCTGAAAATTCCAGATTAAAATTATTTCCAAATTTTGTTAGGTACAACAACGAAAATTGTTTTAAAGCAACTAAACTTTACAAAGATTTGGCACATGCAAATGGGTTAACATTACTTCAAATGGCGCAAGCTTTTGTAAACCAACAAAGTTTTGTGACATCAACAATTATTGGAGCAACTACATTAGAACAATTAAAAGAAAATATTGATGCGTTTGATGTAGTTTTATCAAATGAAATTCTTTTAGAAATAGAAAAAATTCAGGAAACTCACCCAAATCCTGCACCTTAGTTTTGGTTTTAGTATTTAGTTTTTCTAGTTTTTAATTCTGACAAAAAAAATCACAGCAAATAATTTTTTCGTTTTTAAAATTAAATAATTTACAATTTAATATGAATTGCTTGCAGTACTTCATTTCCAATTACACTTGCTTTATGTCCATGAATTTTGTTATCAAATACAATAGTTGAAGGTAAATTGTCTTTTGCAATGAAAAAATCTCCAGAAGAAAATATTTTGAAATCTCCATTCTGTAATTCAATTTTCAAACTACCTTTTTGAATAATAATAAATGTTGCATCGCCAGATAAATGAAAATCTGTTGTGTAACCAATATCACTTTTTCTAATTCTGAAATTCTTTGATGCTATTTGCTCCGTCAAAAACAATCCGCCACGTTGTTGAACTTCAAAATTAATGTCTAAAAAAATAGAAATTCCAAGTTCGTTTGTGGTAATTGTAGTAACAGTAAATGGTTGATTCATAATCTATTTAACAACAAGCTTGTTAGTAAAACTTTCACCTTCAGAAGTTTCAATTGTTACTAAATACATTCCGCTAGAAAGATTAGAAACAGAAATGCTATTTTCTTGTGAGTTTTCTAATTTTTTAGTCAATAGTAATATTCCAGATAAATCATATAATGAAACATTTTTTGCCACTAAATTGGTTGTGCTTTTTATTGAAAAGGAATCTTTTGCAGGATTTGGAAACATTGAAAATCCATTTTTTTCAAATTCAGAAACGCTCAATGAAGAATCAATTATTTTATAAATTGTACCAGACGAAATTCCAGCAATGTATAATTCACCATTCATGTCTTCTCCAAATGTAACAAAGTTGTTGCCAGAAAATGAAGTTGTTGTTGTAATTACACCAGCTGTATTTACTGTTCTTATTTTATCATCGCAATAATCAGTAAAAAAATATTTATTTTGAAAATTTGGGTACAATGTTCCTGTATAAAAATATCCGCCAGTTACAGAGCATGCTCCGCCAGAACGAGAATATTGGGCAAACGGAAAAGTCATTGTAGACGCAGCGTCACAACCAGCAGTATTATAAACAGAATTTCCTTCATAACAACGCCAACCAAAATTTATTCCAGTGTTAGGTAACGGATTTACAACTTTGTCAATTTCTTCAACAGCATTTTGACCAACATCGGCAATCCACAAATCGCCATTTAATCTATTGAAAGAAAATTTCCAAGGATTTCGCAATCCTCTTGCCCAAATTTCATCATTTCCTGCAATCCCAAAATATGGATTTGTTGTTGGACTTGTGTAGAATGGTGCAACAGTTGAGTTAACATCAATACGAAGCATTTTTCCAAGGTTTTCGTTTATGTTTTGTGCTCTGTTTCCAGGATCACCACCGCTACCACCATCACCCATTCCAATGTATAAATATCCATCAGAACCAAATTTTAAACTTCCGCCATTATGGTTTGTAAATGGTTGTGTAATTGTCATTAATATTGTGCCAGTTGTATTAGCAATATCTGGGTTTGCACTTACAGAATATCTTGCTATAACTGTGTTGCCAACCGTGTTAGTGTAATTTACAAAGAAATAACCATTGGTTGCATAGTTTGGATGAAATGCTAAACCAAGTAATCCTTGTTCATTGTTTGCAGTTGTTATTATTGTAGATAAATTTATAAATGGTGTTGTATTTATAGTTCCAGTTGAACCAACAGGTTTTACAATTCTAATTAATCCTCCTTGTTGCACAACAAAAAATCTTGAGTCATTAACAGGATGGGTAATTTCTACAGGACTATTTAAACCAGTCGCAAATGTCTGTAATGCAATAGTTTGTGAAAACCCAATTGATATAAATAAAAAGTAAATAAAAATATAATATGTTTTCATGGCAGTATTTTTTTTTTGGTAGCGTAAATTTATAACAAATAAATCAAATCTTCTCATTTATAATTAGTTAAAAAAAAACCTAACTCTTTTTTAAGAAGTTAGGTTTTATAATTTTACAAATTATCAATAATTTTACAAATTATCAATAATTTTATCTTTTGGATATTTCACCTTGTAGCTTATCCTTATTTTCTTAGTTTCGTTTGGCGTGAGTTTTAGTTCCCAAGTTAAAATTCCAGTTTCAGTGTTAACTTTTGCGTTTCCATTCTCTAATAATTCTATTGTCACTTCCTTATCTGTACTTAACGGATATTGATCTTTTAGCAATAAGAAAACTTCTTCTTTTTTATTATTTCTAACGGTTAAATCATAAGTAAAGACTTGTTCTTTATAGGATGACAAAAATTTAGTTCCAGATTTATCAACTACTTTTTCACGTTTTATGGAGATTTTTTTATCTCTTCCCATGCTTAGATTTAAAGTGTCTGCAGTTTGGTTTGGGTTAATCATTGTTTTACCAACATACATACCTTCAAAAATAATATTGGCTTCGCCAGGTAATAAATTGTATTTAGAATAATCATTAATTTCTGCTAATAAAAAAGCTTCTTTTTCTACTCTTGGCGCAGCATAATATTTATAAGTTGCAGGTAATTTTATTTCTTTTAACGCAACGCTGTGTATTTTTCCGTTTGATAAAATATCATAAGGAATGTCAATGTCGAAGGAAACGTTAAGTTGGTTTTCATTTACTGTTGTGTAATTAGAAATTGAAGCCGTTTCTGCATCATTATTATCCTTGCGAGCCATTGCAACAGGAGCACTTTGAATATAGTTTAACTGTTTGTTATTATCACCATTTCTATAATATACATTAGGATTTCCGTATCTTAAAAACCATGAGCTCAATATTGGTGCTTGGTTGTTTTGATTTGGGTTTCCGCTAGATAAAGTTAGCTTTACTTTTTTCCAATCTATTCCAGTGTTTTGAGCTACTTGAGCTTTATACATCATGTTTATTGGATCTTTAATGCTTTCTGCTCTTAAATCATAAAACGGAGACCAAGTTGCATTATTAGTGATATAATTTATATCCAAATTTACATTTCCTGCAACTTCATTCATTACCTGAAGAATTAGTTTTCCGTTAGACGATTTTTCTTCTTTTTTAGTATTGAGCTCTAATTTTTTATTCAAATTAGACAATCTTTCGTTCCATTTACTTTCTTTTTCTTGAAGTAGCGTTATGGTATTGCTTAATTCAATACGTTTTGCTTTGTAATATTCTATAAGTTTCATTAATTCTGTAATATTCAACCCAGAATTTGCTCCGCCAACTTGTTGATTTTTATCAAGAATTTCAATAGTTTTAGAATTGGATATTTTTTCTATTTGAATTTTGCCAATTTCTTTAGTTACAAAAGTTATACTATCTCTCACTTTTTTTATTGCTGGATTGCTTTCGTCAATTTCATACTCTGAAATATAATTTTGTGTAAACTGAACAGATAAAACGGTTACTGTATTTGGAGCTCCAATTTGAACTGTGTTTTCGTTTAAATAATCGGCAACATTTTTAATCACAATTTCGCTTGTTCCAACAGGAAGATTTACGGTTGTGGATTGTTGTAATTCGGCAGCGTTAAAATAAATGGTTGCAGCTTTTACTTTGGCAGATGTAAAAATAGGTTTCTGTGCAAATGTTACTGCTGAAACCAAAAGTGATAATAGGACTATTTTTTTCATGAGTTGTTTATTAAGAAGATATTTGGTTTTTGTTGTTTTTATAATTCACACCCAAACCGCCAAGAATCATATAATTTTTAAATTCTTCGTTTGGATTTACTATTATATTTAAAGGTAAAACTCCATTTTTAATTTGGTTTAAATCTACTGAATATGACTTAGAAAAGTTAAAATCATCGTTGCTAATTCTTACATAAACTTCTTTTGTATTATCATATAATAGAACTGAAAGTTCATACCTTCCTGTTTTAGGATTGATTTTTACAGTTTTAGAAGTTCCGTTTATAAAGATATATAAATTTGGATAGGATTTTTCTGAAACAGGTTTTTTAGTTTTACCATCTAGTACTTTTCCTTGTATTGAAAATGAAATTACCTTGTTTTGAGTTTGTGTGTATGCAATTTTACCCATTGTATGCGGATTTGGTTTGGCACAACCAACTTCGGTTTTTACAGGATTTTTTTCTTGTGCTACAACATTAGAAGTTAATAATACTGAAGCAGCAACAGCAACTGCATATTTAAAATTATTGATTTTAGATGTTTCTCCATATTCATAAAATTGTTCTAACTGTGATGTTTTTAATCTTGCACAAATGTTTTTATTCTTGTTTTCTGAAATATATTTTGAAATTTCAGAATTAGATTTGGTGATAAAATCGATTACATTTTTTGCACATGAGTTACAATAAGAACCATCAGAGTTTGGTTTCATATCGATAAATTTTTCTTGGCAAGGACTTTTTATTTCTAATTGGAATGTTTTTTTCATAATGATTCTATTAATGTTAAAATCCTTAACCAGAAGGATTATCTATATAGAGCACATTTTTTATGAAAAGGTTGGGATGAAGTTAATTTTTTTATTTTTAAGATTTGTTTCTTATTCTATAATATAAGATAATTCGTATATTATTTAATGAAAACTACAAAATATTAAATGTTTAAGAATTATAGCAATTGCAACTTTGTTTATCCTATTGATTATCTCACAATTACCGATGATGAAGAATTCATCAATTACAACTGAATTATAGTAATTGAAAGTAATATCCTAAAATTGTTAAAATCTTTTTTTAATGATATTTATTTTAATTTTTCAACATCTAACCCAACTCCAATAACATTTGGTAAATAATCTGCTTTAAAATTATTAGAAATGATAACTTTGTATTTGCCTTTTTCAAGTTTATATTTTTCTTTAATTTTAAATTTTAAATCGCAAATATCTCCAGAGCAATCTCCAATATCTTTTCCTGAGTTGTCTTTAATTTTTAAATCAATTGTAAATTTCTCTTGTAAAGAATTTGGACTTTCTATAATAAAATTTATTGGAATACTTGAAAATTGATAATCATAAACATGACTAAAATCAAAGATGATGTCATACAATTGTGCATCTTCATCAATTGTAAATTCAAATGTTTTAGCATCAGCTTTAAGCCAACGATTGCTATCAAAATCGTTTTTAAATTCACTATAAATAGTATTTGAATTACAAGAAACTAAAAGCAATAATAGCGATAACGATAGTAAGATTTTTGTTTTCATATTTTTCATGTTTTTTATCCAAACAATTCACTAGCAATATCTTCAATTTTAGCCACTAATTGAATTTTTATTGCGGTATTTTTTAAAGATATTTTATTGTATTTAGAAACATATATGGAGGAGAATCCCAATTTTTCAGCTTCTTGAATTCTTTGATCAACACGATTTACAGGACGAATTTCGCCTGAAAGTCCAACCTCGCCAGCAAAACAAAAATCCTTATTAATAGGAATGTCTTCAT
>NZ_JAYVFH010000199.1:0-4505 GCF_043773265.1 Flavobacterium sp.
GGTTTTATTAAAGAAAGAGTTCACTTCTGAAATTTTAAGTGATTCTCAAAAAACAATAAAAAAGTTTATATCAGATGAAAAATCTAAAGAATTATTGTATCGATTAAGTCTAATCCCTTGGGACTTTAAAATGCAAGAAGTACTTTCTGTTTGTGAAGTTTCAGAAAAAATACTTCATCCAAATGAAAAACTTCAAGATTTAATAAATATATGGATTCAAGAAAATAAAGATTCTTTCCAAATTTCACCATTAATATACAATATTGGTGTAGATAACTTATCCATTGAAGTTTTTGAAAATGTTCATATTGCTTTAGCAAAATCAATAATATCTACAAAAACTGTAAATCAAATTAGTGCCTATAGAAGTGTTAGTTCTTTTATAAAAGGGAAAGATTTTGATAATGCTGGTGTAGTTTTATTAAAAGTTTATTTTTCTGCAAAAACTAAAGAAGAGGCTAAATATTTATCAGATTGGGGCTATTTAAGTTACTGGGTAGAAAATGATATTCCACAAGAAATGAATATCATACTTAAATCTTATATCCGTTGTGAACAAATTAGATTATTTAATTTGTTAGATAAAGAAACAACTATTTTATTTGACAGTTTAGAAAACTATTCTCAAGTACAATCATTATCAATTTCAGACGCTATCATAATTAAGATTTTTCTATTATCCAATAGTACTAATGCTGATTTGTCTCAATATTGGTTTCATTTAGAATTTATAATTAATAATTATATAAAACTTGATAAACCTTTCACTGAAATAATCAATATTGATTTAATATCAGGTTTGTTATGGCTTCCAGTAACAAAACTAGTTAGTCAAAAAGATATAAGCGCTTGGTTGAATTTTATTGAACAATTGAGTGAGAGCACTAATGATGACTTTTTTAGTTCTGAATACGCTCCATCCGCCTTAAAAATAATAAGTGGTAAAATAGTAAATTCACAAAATTCTATTCCAATTGAAGAAAGGAATTGGGGAATTATTGTTGATCAACTTGATTTCTTAATTTCTTATTTTGAGAAGAATAAATTTGATGTATTACTTGCAACAGTTATGAGTGATAAAGTTGCTCTTGAATTTCAAATTTTTAAGAATCCAATTAATGCAGAAAATTCAATTATAAAACTATCTAAAGAATTAACTTCTGACATAGCAAAGTACATCCTGTTTGATGTTATTGGAAAACTATTTTATTATGAAAAAAACCTGCCTAAAAGTTCTTTATGGTTACAAAAGGCTTTAGATTTTAACTGTACATCACAATCAAGCTTTGTTGATACTTTAATTTATGCAGCAAGTTCTATTTCAAATGAAAATAAAGAGATGGCTTTAGAGTTTTGTTTAAAAGCAAATGAATTGGCCCAATTAAATTTAGAATTATCTGAATTAGATTATATTCAAATTTTAGGAGAACTTGCGATAGCATACTGGTTAAATGGTAATAATAATCAAAGCTTTTTAACTTTTGAAAATATTGTAGAGAGATTATTTAAAATTAAAGAAGAAAATCGTGATACGAATTGGATTCGATTATTTAGTTGGACAGGACATTCTTTAGGTTATATCGCTGCTTCTGTGACTAAAGACAGAGTCCCAGAAAAAGTAAGTGATGGCGGAGATTATACTATACCATATCAAGGAATTTTTACATTTAATACAAAAGACTTATCAGATATTTATTTAGTTAAAAACAACCCTCTTATTTTAGCAAACTTAGCAATTTTTGCAGAAGGTATAAATAATATTGAAAAAGCATATACTTTGTCTCTAAAAGCTTTTGATTTAGCTAGAAGAAATGGTGATGATCAAATTATTTTAATGTTATCAGCCGTTTGCGGTCAATATCCTCTTATAAATTTTAAGATAACTGAAGCCTTCGAAACTAGTTTATTATTTTCAGCCATTTCATCACATTTGAGTGGAACGCCTATTGATAGATCAAGTAAGTTTAAAGAAATGACTATTTCTGATTTACTTACTGATAAACCTAGTTTGGAATGGAATGCTGCTGAGTCTACAACAGTTACTTATTCAATTATTCCTCTTTTTATAATGGTACTAACTGCACAATTAGAAAACACAAAAGATTATCAACAAAAGAAGTTTGAGTATGTAGAAATGCTCGAAAATTATATTCCAGATGCTTCTGATGTTAAATTGTGGGAATCTGTTTTAAGCATAAGTAATCAAATTATCAACAAGACAATATCTGAAAGTGAATTGATAAAAATGGCCAATAGTTATGATGATGAGGAAAATAAGAATTTCAAGCTATTATGTTTAATTGGAGTTATTTTCAATTCAAAAGACAATATGATTATGTTAAGTCAAATTCTCAATATTTTCCCATATTTTACTAAAATATTCTCTTCAGTTAAGGGCATTTTGAAATTTGCTTTATTACCCTTTTTAAAAAATAGATTATTTAAAATCCTAAAAGAATCTTTTGTCGGCACAAAACAAGAACTTGTAGAGCTAAATTTAAAGATTGAAAATATAGACATTTCAGATAATAATGTTATTCAGAATATGTTGCAAATTGTTATTTCTGAAGTTGAAATTGTTGTGCAAGAAGACAGGAAAGCTTGGCTATATAAATATGAAATTGGTTAAAAAAAATTAAAAAAAATCGATTACGAATATTGTTTACTCAATAATTATTGGTTGAAGTAGTTTGATATAAAATAGCATAATAATTTCATTAATAAGTAATTATCTCATTCATCTGCACAAAATCCTCGTTTAGTCCAAGTATTCCTAAACTCACATATTTGTTTGTTTCATTTCACTAATTTAATTTTAAATATGGAAAATCCTTTTGAACTCATTTTAGAAAGACTGGATAGAATTGAAAAAGCTATCGCAGCTCTAAATGCAACTAATCCAATTCAAATAAATAATACTCCAATGGATATAAAAGATCTATCGGAATATATAAAACTTAGCGTTTCTGGAATCTATAAATTGACTTCTACAAGTGAAATCCCACACTACAAAAGGGGTAAACGACTTTATTTCAAAAAAGTAGATATTGACGAATGGATATTTTCAAATCGAATTAAAACGGGAGTTGATATCGAAAAAGAGGCAATGGAATACATCAGGAAAAATCCAAGAAGATTTTAAATCCAACTCGTTTTTTCATAATTAATTTGCAAGTCATTAAAATTTATTTTTAGTTCACTAAACACATTCAAACCATTCTATAAAAATAAGAAAATACACTAAAATCTGTAATGAATATTAATTATCTAAACAAGTAAAGCCCGGTAAACAAAGGTGTTTTTTGTTGATAACTACGATTAATTGTTAAAAAGTTTGGTCAATTACAGATATGTATATATATTTGCCCCAATCGTACCAGTAGCGCTTCCCATAAGAACAGCCTTCTGGTCTTTTTTTTTATATCTATATGGCAAATAAATTACCTAAAACCGTTGAGGAGCAAATTAACCTTTTGTTAGAAAGAGGAATGTTGTTTAAAAACATTGATAATGCGCCACATTTTCTAAAAAACATTAGCTATTATCGGCTTAAAGGGTATTGGTGGGAAATGCAATCGGATAAAATAAATCACAAATATAAAGCAGATAGTTATTTTGAAGATGTTATAGATTTGTATAATTTCGACAGACATTTACGCTTACTAATGTTTGATGCCATAGAGCGCATAGAAGTTGCTTTGAGAACTAAATTAATCTATCAATTATCGTTGTCAAATGGACCATTATTTTATCTTGATTATGATATTTTTACAGATAAATTTAAGCAACAAGCTACTATTGAACATTTAAGTAGTGAAATAGACAGAAGCAAAGAACAATTTATAGTAGAACACAGACTTTATCATAAAGGAGAACCATTTGAAGCATGGAAAGCTCTAGAAGTTACATCACTGGGGACACTCTCAAAATTATATAAAAACCTTAATCATCAACTACCAGAAAAGTCAAAAATAGCATTAGAATTTGGTTTTAATTCTCACAAAGATTTCTCTAGTTTTTTGGAAGCGATAACAGTGATAAGAAACGTCATAGCGCATCATTCAAGACTATGGAATAATAACGTAACAACCAAATATTTATGGCCTAAAAACCTAAAGAACCAACCTATAACATACGTTCCAGATGAAAATCAAAGAGCAAAACTATTTCCTTTACTGTCATTAACATTATATACAATTGACTTTGTTAGTCCTAGGAATTCTATAAAAGAAAAATTCTTTGGTTTAATAAATGAATATCCAATAATTCCTGTTCACAAAATGGGATTTCCAGTAAATTGGAAAACACAACCAATTTGGATTAAGCAATAGTTTTCAATTAGCATTATTTATTAGATTAGAGTAAAATACATTCTTCAAAAATAGAACGTTTTACATTTCATAAGCCACTCCTTTGCCAACGCTCCAAAAAAAATTACTGGCACAGTTTTTAGAAAAAACACGTACGCTTCGCAACTTGCGCCAGTAATTTTTTTCCCCAAGCTG
>NZ_JAYVFH010000200.1:0-3115 GCF_043773265.1 Flavobacterium sp.
AAAATTGCAAATATTGTACTCGAAAAATCAAAACGTTTGGTAGAATGTGGTCACGATGTTGTTATTTTATTAGATTCAATTACACGTTTAGCAAGAGCATACAACACTGTGCAACCAGCATCAGGAAAGGTTTTAAGTGGAGGTGTTGATGCCAATGCGTTACAAAAGCCAAAACGTTTCTTCGGAGCTGCTCGTAATGTTGAAAATGGTGGTTCACTAAGCATTATTGCAACAGCATTAACCGAAACTGGTTCTAAAATGGACGAAGTAATCTTCGAAGAATTTAAAGGAACAGGAAATATGGAACTTCAATTAGACAGAAAAATTGCAAACCGTAGAATTTTCCCAGCTATCGATTTAACATCATCAAGCACACGTCGTGACGATTTATTACTAGATGATAAAACATTAAAAAGAATGTGGATTCTTCGTAAATTTCTAGCCGACATGAACCCAGTAGAAGCAATGGATACTATAAACGATAAAATCAAAAAAACTAGAAATAACGATGAGTTTTTAATTTCTATGAACGATTAGGAGCGAATGGTTTGCGAGTTTTTGCTATCCATTTTCCAGCCATACATTACAATAAAAAATGCTTTCCAACACGGAAAGCATTTTTTATTTTCATTACTGTCTGGGCTATTTAGTATATTTTATATTCTAAATTAATATTTCTAAAAAAAAACTTTATGATAAAATATTAAAAAATTACTCCTTAGCAGCCAAATAACGTTCAGCATCCAAAGCAGCCATACAACCAGTTCCAGCAGCAGTAATTGCTTGTCTATAAACATGATCTGCAGCATCACCACCAACAAAAACTCCAGCAACATTTGTTTTAGAAGTTCCAGCAATATTTACAATATAACCAGTTTCATCGAGTGTTAAAAAATCTTTAAAAATCTCTGTATTTGGTTTGTGACCAATGGCTACAAAAAATCCAGTTGCAGGAATATCAAAAATTTCATTTGTAGTTTTATTTTTAGCTTTCACACCAGTAACAACTTGTCCGTCACCAAGAACTTCAACCGTGTCATGATTCATCAAAATAGTAATATTCTCTGTTTTTTTAACACGTTCTTCCATAATTTTAGAAGCTCTAAACTTTTCACTCCTAACAAGCATTGTAACTTTTTTACACAATTTAGATAAATAATGCGCTTCCTCACACGCCGAATCTCCAGCACCAACAATCACAACTTCTTGGTTTCTGTAGAAAAAACCATCGCAAACAGCACAGGCAGAAACGCCACCACCAGTATTCAAATAATGTTGTTCAGATTCTAAACCCAAGTATTTTGCAGTTGCTCCAGTACTAATTATAACAGTTTCACAGTGAATTTCTTTAGTATCATTAATCCAAACTTTATGAATTTCACCAGAGAAATCTACTTTTGTAGCCCAACCATCACGAACATCTGTACCAAATCTTTCAGCTTGTTCTTGAATTCCTACCATCATTTGCGGACCAGTAATTCCTTCAGGATTTCCAGGCCAATTTTCAACTTCATTAGTTGTAGTTAATTGTCCACCAGGTTGTGTTCCTTGATATAAAACCGGATTCATATTGGCTCTAGCCGCATATATCGCTGCAGTATAACCTGCAGGACCAGAACCTATTATTAGACATTTTATTTTTTCAATTGTATCAGACATTTTTTTATTTTTTTGAAATGCAAATGTAAGTTTTTATTAAAATAAATTGTCATGAAAAAGATTAGAAAAAACTATAAAAAAATAATAATAAATTATTGTAACAAAAGATTTTGAGAACTAATTAATAGTTTTATATTTGCATTCGATTTCGGGGTGTAGCGTAGCCCGGTTATCGCGCCTGCTTTGGGAGCAGGAGGTCGCAGGTTCGAATCCTGCCACCCCGACAAAAAGTCTTTTCATTTATTTGAAAAGACTTTTTTATTAAAACATCTTTAAGTTTTATTTTTAAATAAAAAAAACTTCAAGTTTCCTTGAAGTTTATATCTAATATTTAAAATTTAATGTTACTCAGATTCATCCATTGTATGATACACATTCATCACATCATCATCTTCTTCAATTTTTTCTATAAGTTTTTCAACATCAGCAATTTCGGTTTCGGTTAGTTTTTTTGTTACTTGTGGAATTCTTTCAAATCCAGAGGATAAAATTTCAATTCCACGAGTTTCTAATTCCTTTTGAATGGCTCCAAAACTTTCAAATGGTGCATAAATTAAAATTCCATCTTCGTCTGCAAAGATTTCTTCGGCACCAAAATCTATAAATTCCAATTCCATTTCTTCAACATCTTGGTTGTTATTTTGAATTCTAAAATTACAAGTATGATCAAACATAAATTCTACCGAACCTTGAGTTCCTAAAGTTCCGTTACATTTATTAAAATAACTTCTAATATTGGCAACGGTTCTGTTGTTGTTATCGGTTGCAGTTTCTATTAAAATTGCAATTCCGTGTGGCGCATAACCTTCAAAAAGTTGTTCTTTATAGTTGGCAGTATCTTTATCGGTAGCTTTTTTAATAGCGCGTTCTACATTTTCTTTTGGCATATTCACTGCCTTAGAATTCTGAATAACAGCACGTAATCTTGAGTTAGCTTCTGGATTTGGTCCGCCTTCTTTTACTGCCATTACAATATCTTTTCCTATTCTTGTAAACGCTTTTGCCATTGCCGACCAGCGTTTCATTTTTCTGCCTTTTCTAAATTCGAATGCTCTTCCCATTTCTATATATTTAATCTGAACTTGTTTCAGATTCTGTTTGTAATTTTTATTTATTCTTTATTTTTTTCTTTTTTATAAAAGCATATTTTAATTTTTATCCACTAATTTTAAAATTAATTTCAAATTTAAAATAAATGTTATAATATATTTAATCTGTCATCCTGAGCGCAGTCGAAGGAACATAAACTAGGAATTTTAATTTCCAATCGACTTTTGAAATTGAATTTTGCTATTGCCATTGAACCCTATTTCTTATAAAATGGCATTTTCGCAACTTTAGCTGCTATTTTTTTATCTCTAATTAAAATAAAAATTTCACTATCAACAGCCGAAAATTCTGTTTTCACATAACCCATTCCAATAGCTTTTCCAACACTTGGCGCCATTGTTCCAGA
>NZ_JAYVFH010000201.1:0-2533 GCF_043773265.1 Flavobacterium sp.
TGATTATATAACTTTGATAACCTAAGTAAGCTTGTTGCTCGTTAAAAAATAAATCAGCATAATCAAAATCATTTCCAGTTACTATACTTAGAGGTACACCATTAGCATAACTCAAAAAATAATTTGATATTGAATTATTTGGATTAGTTCCAGACGAAAAAATACTATTATCTAAATCACCAGCGTTATCATAATTTACAGCTAAAGCAAATTTTTTCCAATCACTATTTTTATCATTATTGTCAAATACAAAAACACCACCAGCTTGATTTAAATCAAAAGTATTGTTATTTTCAGAGGTTTGTTTACCAAAATAGTTTGAATCGTTTTTAGTATTAAAACTACTTAATGTAAATCCAGCTTGATTATTTGCAAATACAACAGAGCCAGCAGGATTAACACCAATTGCAGATAAATCGCCACCCAATGCTCCAAAAGCTCCACTCATTGCTCTAAATCTAGCAGTTCCATTTAAGTTTTCTTTAGAATATCTTAAGGCATCATTAATGTCTTGCGCTTGTGAAGAAATAAAAATAAGTCCCACAAACACTGTAAAAAAAGTCTTTTTCATAAATTTTTTTTAAATGTTTTAATTATCTTCTTCCGCCACCAGAAGATCTTCCACCACCACCAGATGATGAACTACCACCAGAAGATCTACTTCCACCATAAGATCCGCTACCAGATGAACTGGGAGAATAGGAAGGTGTTGGAGCTTCATAAGTTCTTGTAGGAGTTGTTGTTCTAACAGGTGTTGTAGCTGAATTTGATCTTGTTGGCGATGTACTGTTATAAGTTCTAGTAGGTGAAGTGCCAACTTGATTTGTATTTCTAGTTCTAGTAGAATTAGAATTGGTTCTTGTTGTACCAGATTCGTTATAATTTCTTGTTGTATTTCTAACAGTATTAGTTTCGCTTCTAGCTCTTCCAGAATTAAAATTTCTTGTTATTGGTGCACTTGATCTAGAACCATAACTGTAGTTATTATTGAAATTAGAATTTCTTCTTCCTCCATTATAAGCATAATTGTTTCCGTAATAACCATTTCCGTAGTAACCATTTCCGTAGTAACCATTTCCATAATTTCCACACCAAGAATTTGGTCCATACCAACCATTCCAACCCCAATTATTGTAACCCCAATAATTTCCATAAAAATTATTAAAGCCAAAATTATTGTATCCCCAATTATTGTCGTACACATTTACAACTACAGATTCACTGCCATTGTTTCCCCAACTTGCATAAGAATTAGATTGAACTTCTGTACCATTTCTTAAAATAGTATCATTGTAAGTAGAATAATTATCAACATCAGTAAATACTTCATTTTGATTATCTTCGTTTAACGAACTAAAATAATCTTTGTATTTATTATTAGAATCAGCAGATTGTGTTTCTTTTTTCTTTTTCACATCTGAACTTCCATAAATACCATCATTGTCGTAATAAGTAGAGTTTTGGTAAGAACCACAAGAAGTTAAAACCAAAGTTAAAATTCCAAATAAAGAATAAATGGAAATTTTTTGCGAAGAAAAGTAAATAGTTTTCATATCTATAGCATTTTTATTGTTGCACATTACAAAAATAGTTAGTTTTGCCGAACTATTTAGTTAAATTTATCAAAACAATTTTTATGCCAAACTATTCAATATGAGCAAGAACTTAACAAAAAGAGAAGAAGATTATTCCAAATGGTATAATGAACTTGTGGTTAAAGCAGATTTAGCCGAAAATTCAGGAGTTAGAGGTTGTATGGTTATTAAACCATATGGTTATGCAATTTGGGAAAAAATGCAAGCAGAATTAGACAGAATGTTTAAAGAAACGGGTCACAGTAATGCTTATTTTCCGCTTTTTGTACCCAAAAGTATGTTTGAAGCAGAAGAAAAAAATGCAGAAGGTTTTGCTAAAGAATGCGCCATTGTAACGCATTACAGATTAAAAAATGATCCAGACAATCCAGGAAAATTAATGGTTGACCCAAATGCAAAACTAGAGGAAGAATTAATAGTTAGACCAACAAGTGAAGCAATAATTTGGTCTACATATAAAGGTTGGGTGCAATCATACAGAGATTTGCCATTATTAATTAATCAATGGGCAAACGTAGTTAGATGGGAAATGAGAACTAGATTATTTTTGCGTACAGCAGAATTTTTATGGCAAGAAGGACACACAGCTCATGCAACAAAACAAGAAGCAATAGAAGAATCTGAAAAAATGATGCATGTATATGCAGATTTTGCCGAAAATTTTATGGCAATGCCAGTAATTAAAGGTTTAAAAACAGAAACTGAGCGTTTTGCTGGAGCAGATGAAACCTATTGTATAGAAGCACTAATGCAAGATGGTAAGGCATTGCAAGCAGGAACATCACATTTTTTAGGTCAAAATTTTGCAAAAGCATTTGATGTTAAATTTGCTACCAAAGAGGGCACTCAGGATTTTGTCTGGGCCACTTCATGGGGTGTTTCTACCCGCTTAGTTGGAGCTTTAATTATGAGCCATAGTGATGATAACGGTTTAGTGC
>NZ_JAYVFH010000202.1:0-2512 GCF_043773265.1 Flavobacterium sp.
AAAAAAACTGTAAATTTTAAAAAAAATGATTTACTTTCCAACCTTTCTATAAAAATCATACTCTATATATTAAACTACAATTTATGAAAAATAGTATACTCCTTTTATTATTAGTTATTTCTACTGCAACTTTTTCTCAAAATTACGAACAGGATTGGAAAGAAGTACTACAATTTGAATTAAACGGAAAAACAGAATCTGCTAATAAAGCAGTCTTAGAAATTTATAAAAAAGCCAATCGTAAAGATAATAATCCACAAATTATTAAGTGCTTTTTTTATATCTCAAAATTCAAACAAGTATTTGAAGAAAATTCTCGTGGAAAAATTTTAGAAGATTTAAAAGATAAAATTAAATCAAGTTCTAAACCTAACCAAGCACTTTTAAATACTATTTACGCTACTCTACTGCAGAATTATTTAAGTGTAGAGCAATATAAAATAAATAATCGCACCAATTTACAAATACAAAAATCTAAAGATTACGCTACTTGGACAATAAAAGATTTTGAAGAAGAAATTGATTTGGCATACCAAAATTCTATAAAAAATAGTGATAAACTTCGTGAAGTAACCATTAAAGAATATGAAGCAATTTTTGATATTTCACCTTATACAGATAATGAAAAAAGTAGTTTATATGACTATATTTCAGAACAGTATATCAATTATTTTAATAATAAAATACAAATTTATAATGTTAAAAATCGTGACTTAAATACTATTCTGTATCAAGATGCTTTAACTTTTCAAAACTTTAATTGCAAAGAAATTGAAGATAAAAATCTAAAAAATATAGTAAAATTATTTCAAGAAAACGAAAAACAGTATTTGCAAAATAATGATGATAGATTAGGAATTGCAGTTTTGCAACGTTATAATTTTTCAAGTAATCGTTTTGGTAAATCTGAACAGTATTATAAAGCTATTGAAAATTTAGAGAAAACTTCGACTAATGTTTTTTTGACACAACAATTAAAAGCAAAACGTGTATTACATTGTTTTGAAAGATCTGAAAAAACTGGCATTTCTTATTATGATAAAGCAATTGCGCTGACAGATTCTATCTTGAAAGTAAACATTAATCCGACTGCAATGGCAGAGGCAAACAATATAAAAATAAATATTTTAAGTAAAAAACTATCTTTAAATTTAAAGAAAGTTATTTATCCAAATGAAGAAATTCGTGCTTTTGTAAACTATAAAAACGTAGATTCTATTGTAATTAAATGTTATAAAATTCCATCAAATTTTAATCTCGTAAACTATTACAATCAATCAAATATTCAAGATTCTATTGTATTAGATTATGTTTCTAAACATTTTCATTTTCAAAAATATACTAGAAAACTTCCTGTAAAAACAGATCATTTTGATTATTCTACCGAAATTTTATTAGAAAAATTAAACGTTGGAAATTATTTATTATTTATAGAAACTCAAAATAATGAAGGTGAAAAATTAGCTTTTACTTATGAAAAAATTACGGTTACTTCTATTTTACCACTATCTGATACTGAAGCTAAAGATGATGTATTGTTTGTATTGGATAGAAAAACCGGAAAACCAATTCAAGGATTAAAAGTTACTAATGATAAAAAAACTTATTTAGGAAATGAGATAGGAAAAATTAAAATTCCAAAAGAAAAATATTTTCCAAGTCTTCAAGAAATAAAATATGATAGTCAATTAGTATTTATCAGAGAAAACGACACTTTAATTGACAATTATAACAGAACTTTTTTATATGACAATAATGATACTAAAGACGATGATGATTACGATAATTATCAAGCTAAATCAATGGTTTTCTTTGATAGAGCAATTTACAGACCAGGACAAAAGGTGTTTTACAAAGCGGTTATGGTTCAAAATAAAGATGGTGTAAAAAGTATTGTTCCTAACCTTACAGTTCATATAGAAATTGAAGATGTAGACGGAACTACTTTAAAAGAATTGGATGCTAAAACTAACGAGTTTGGTTCAATTTCTGGTGAGTTTGACATTCCGAAAAATGGTTTAACAGGAGAATTTATACTTACAATTGATGAACCAGAAAATATTGAAAATGATAAAGAATATTATAATAAAAAAGAAGAAGAACATAAATTTTGGGACAATGTAGATTATGATAGTGAAGAATTTACTTTTAATGTAGAAGAGTATAAACGTCCCACATTTGAAGTGACTTTTAATAAAATTAAAGAAAATTTTACTGTTGGCGATGTTATTACCATTACAGGAAATGCTAAAACTCTTGCAGGAAGTAATCTTAGTAATGCCAAAGTTGTTTATGATATTTCTAAAGATGTTTATTTAAAAAATGACGATAGCGATGATAGTACAAACTACCTTCAAAACGAAATTACAACTGATGGAACTGGCGATTTTAAAATTCAATTTACTACAGATGAAGCTCAAATTGTTAAAGATTCCATTTCTAGTATATATTTCACTGTAGACATAACTGTTACCGATTCTGGCGGTGAAACTAAAACTGCTTCACAACGTGT
>NZ_JAYVFH010000203.1:0-15117 GCF_043773265.1 Flavobacterium sp.
ATAAAAGCAAAAATGAACCTGCAAGCCAACCAACTTCATACTTATCCTTAGAAAATTTTCCGGTTTTGAATTCTGTACCTAAATCTAATAGTTTTTGAAACTGAAACATGTTTCTGAAATTTGGAAAGTTTCCTGCTGCAGGAATGTATTCTTTAGTTTCATTGCGCATATTAATTCCAATAACTCCAATGGTTTTATTTGACTTTATAAAATCTAAAGCTGGTTTTAAATTATCTAAAACTATAGTATCGTTGTTTATTAGAAGTAAATATTCGCCTTGCGCCGTTTTTACAGCTTCATTATTACCTTTTCCAAATCCGTAATTGATTTTAGATTCTATAAGTTTTATTTCTGGAAAATTGTTTTTTATATAATTACAGCTTTCATCTATTGAATCGTTGTCAATAACAATGATTTCAAAAGTGATTTCTTGTAATTTTTGTGTAAGCGATTCAAAACATTGTTTCAAATACTTTAATCCGTTATAATTGACAATAATTACAGAAAGCTGTATGTTCATTTTAAAATAAAGTATAAAATCCTAATTTCTTTTTTATGTAATAGATACACAAAATATTGATTAGTATATTGGTTATTAAACTTGCAATTGCTGCGCCTTCAATTCCGTGCATAGGAATTAGAAGATAGCTTAATCCCAAATTTACAAAAAAACTAACTAT
The DNA here is from genome assembly GCF_043773265.1 of Flavobacterium sp. GTDB lineage: Bacteria > Bacteroidota > Bacteroidia > Flavobacteriales > Flavobacteriaceae > Flavobacterium. Next base: position 681 of record NZ_JAYVFH010000203.1, read on the forward strand.
GGTTATGTTTCTTAGTATTTTTTGGTTTTCGGTCATGTTTAAAATTTGGTCAACATTACCAGCCATCGCGCTAAATAAAACACCAATTGAAACAATAATCATAGTTGCACTTCCAGTAACTACTTCATTTCCCCAATAAGACAAAATATATTTACTAAAAACCACTAAAACTAATACTATTGGAATTGATAAAACTGCAATAAGTCGTGTGGCATTGTGTGTAAGTTTTTTTAGTTCCGATAGGTTTCCTTGTCCATAAAGTTCGGCCATTTTTGGTGTAATTATGGTGCTTACAGAAACTATTACTAAAAAACCAACACTTCCTATTTTGTAGGCAATGTTGTAAATTCCAACTTGAGTTTCATTAGTCATTATTCCAAGTAGTATTACATTGGTGTAATTAAGTAAGTATAAAAACAATCCGCTAAAAAGTAATGGTGATGCTGTTTTTATTAATCCTAAAGTTGAAATTGAAATGACTTCTTTTTGTGGTTTTAGTTCAAAAATTGTAAATGCTTCAATTAAAACAGTGATTAAAATGGCAATGGCAAAAGCTATAAAAGTGAAATGATTTTCTTTATCAAAATTATGAAATAAATAAATGAATAACATCAATAACACATTTGGAATGACAAACATGAACAAATTGTATTTCATGAAATTCTTGGTAGCGACCAAAAAACATAAGAAAATTTCATGCACAATAAACAACGGAATTGTGATGGCAACAATAATAAAATAGTTTCTTAATTGAATGTTGTGAAAAATATTTTGAGAGAGAAAATCAGAACCAAAATAAAAAAACAGCATTGGAAGTATTGAAAATAATAACGCTGCTTTTAATCCTTTTATCAATAATTTTTTGGCTTGAAGGAAGTTAAAATTATTGTTTCCTATTATTTTTATCAGTGTGTTTGGAATTCCTAAAGTAAAAAAAAGTGCCACAACTTGTGATAATGCAAATACCAAAGAATAATTACCAAAGGTATCAATACCAAACAATCTAGTGATTAATATTGTTGTAATGAACGATGTTCCTAAACCAAACATTCTAAAAACAAAGTTTATTCCAGAGGAAGAAATTACTTTTTTGAAGCTGCTTGATATTAAATCCATAATAAGTTTTTTCTAGAAGATTTTTCTATTTTTTTATCACAAAAAAATATTGGTATGAAAAAAATTCTTCTAACAATCCAAATGTAATCAAATTAATGATTTTAGAAAACGATTTGCCTTGATAACTTTTTATAGAGCTTTGTTGTTTTACAACATTGTAACCTGATGTTTCTAGAAGTTCTTTGATATTTTTTCTACAATAAAAACGCATGTGTGTGTAATCAAAAACACCGCTTTGTTCATATCTAAAATCGCCTTTTAAGAAAATTTTACTTATGGCAGAATAGTGACGAATATTTGGCATGCTCACGATTATTTGTCCGTCGTTTTTTAGATAATTTTTAAGTTTGTTTAAAACTGGTTTTGGTTCTATTAAATGTTCTAAAACGTCTGGCAGTAAAATTAAATCAAAGTAATCATTATATTGGTTTAGCTCAATTTCTTCTATGTTTCCAAAGATAAAATTGTCTAATTGTTTATAATTTTGTTTGTTGTTTTTGTCTTCAAATAAATCAACAGCAACTGCTTCGCTTGCAATACCGTTTTGTTTTAAATAAAATAAAGTTTCGCCATAAGCTGCGCCAATTTCAAGAACTTTTAGGTTTTTAACATCTTTATGTATCAAACCAATTAAATCCAAACGGATGTTAGAAAAATAGTCGGCGTTTTTTTTATCGTAATTCATATTGTTGAAATTATAACGAAAGCAAAAGTAAACAAGTAGAAACAAAAAAGTTACCTCTAGGAGATAACTTTTTTAAAATGTTAAACAGAAATTATTTTATGATTTTTAAAATTTCTGTTTTCAAATTATCTTGTGGATAAAACATTGGATCATAAACTTCTGATTTTCCTTGATTTGTTTTTAATAAAGGTTGTTCTTTATTGACATCTATTTGACCTGGAACAAAATACTGTAATATCTCTAATCCATTTAATGAAAAACTTTTATCCGCATAATTTATTGTAAAAGTATTCAATTTCATTTCTGGTTGTAATTTATTCTCACCAAGATCAAGTCTTAAATTAGTTGGTAAATCATCAACTGGTAATGAAAACACAATTTTTTGATCTTCATTCTTACCTTTAACTGTTACTCTAACAGATTTTTTGTCATTAAAAGTTGGAGATGTGTCATCAGTATAATATAACTGAAAACTATCGTCTTGTTTTACGTTCATATTTAAAACCACATCAAATGTTATAGGTTTTATAGTTTCTGTTGCTTTATCACTACTTTTTTTATTTTTACAAGAAATCAAAGTAATAGATAAAATTAGACAAGTTAAAAATATTCTCATTTTTTTAAATTTTATAATTTTTTTGCAAATGTAATTAATTTAGATTATAATATATTTATTTTTCAAAAAATTTATCCGTGAGGTAAAGCCCTTCTTTTTTTGTTTCCTTATTTAATAAATATATTGCTAATTGATATTTTCCTTTCTCAAAATTTGAGATGTCAATTGTTGATGAAAATCCAGAATTACTAGCGTCAAAATCACATTTAAAGTAAGTTGTTACATCTGGTCTAGTTACTTTTTGAGTCATTAATCTTGTTGCTTTACCTTCTTTTATAAAAACAATATCTAATTCAGATTTTTGTGAATCTTGCATATCAAAATATGCCCAACCTGTAGTTTTTACTATATTATTCACATTTTCAAATGATTCAACATTAAGCATAAATTTATCACCGTTATATTGTTGTAAATTTTTAAATTTAGATATGTCGAGCACTTTTGGTACATCTTTTAACAAAATGAAATGTCTTGTCCATGCTTGAAAACCATCATAATTGTTTTCAATATAAAAATTAGAATTTATAAAATTTTGAGTGGTTTCGCTAACTGTGAAAGTTTTGCCAAAAGCATCAACAAACCAAAACGGTTTTATTTTGGTTGAATCTAATGCCATTTCCTGAAATAAAGCTTCTAGTTCTTTTTCTTGAGTTTTTATTTTATAATCAATAAAATAATAATCAAACCAATATTTTTGACTTGTGAAAACTGGATCTCCATTTTTATTGTTTTTCATTACAAAGCTAGCTGCCTCTCTAAATTGTGCTTTATTAATTGAATTATAGTAATTTTTAACAAAAAATAAGTTTACTAGTGTAAAAATAAGTATTGAAAAGAACAGCATAGATTTAATTAACTTATTTTTTATTAAATACAACCCAAATCCAATTATTAAAAAGAAAACTGGAGTAATGCTGGAAAAATATCTTATAAGCATATAGGACTGTTCTCCATAGGATTTAATCATTAGAAATAATATAACTGTAAATATCCAGACAAAAGAAATAATAGAACTGAAAATCATCTTGTTGTCTTTAATATTTTCATTTTTTTTTGCTTCTTCTTGAGAAAACAAAGTGAATAAAAAATAATAAAATATAGGTAAAAAAATAAATAATGTCATTTCAGAATCACCTAATATCTCTTTAAAAAATAAAGAAAAAGAGTCAGGAGTAGGTTTAGGAATCCAAGCAGAAGTTAACCCTAATAATTTTTGCAATATTGCATAATTAGGCACAAACATTAATAAAGCAATGCTTCCAGATACTAAATAATTTTTAAAATGAGATAATCTATACTGTTTTGGTGTAATAACTAAAAAATATAAAATAATTATACTTTGAGATAGAATATTTATTACTCCAAAGAAATTAATACTTAATATTAATCCAGCTGAAACTCCATAAACAATTCCATTCTTTAATGTATTGTCTTTTAGTAATTTAACTAATGAGTAAAAAGATATAATAACAAACAATATATATAAACTATATGGTCTTGCATCTTGAGACAGATAAAGATTATATTCGTTTAAGGCCATAAAAGATGCGGCAAACAATCCGGCTTGTTTAGATAAAAGTTCTTTGCCTAATTTATAAATTGCAAATACACTAAGGATGCCTGCAATTGCAGAAACTGCTCTTGCAACTGTGGCAGTATAACCAAAAACACTAAATAGTATTTTTAGTATAATAAAATAAAAATAAGGAAAACCTTCTCGTAAATTAACTTCTGATATTAATTTAGATATTGACTCGTTAGGGTTTGCTACATTCATAGAATATATCTCGTCCATCCAAAGACTTTGAAAATTAATATGGTAAAATCTCAAAATCGTTGAAATAACCAAAATTGTTATTATCCATTTATTGTTTTTAGCAAGCTTTAAGTAATTCATTATCATTTGTTTAGTTTTTTTTAAATTTTTCTTTCATTAGTATAAATCTTTTCTCGACGAAATTATAAGAAAAAAATGAAATTATTATAGTTAATAAAAGTGATGTTATATTCTCTAAAAATATGTTTTTTATATTTAAATGATTAAATGATTTTAAAACAATTACTATCATTAATGGATGAAACATGTATAATCCATATGAAATTTTACCTAAAAAATTAAATGCTCTATTTTCAAGGTTTAAAATGGTATTAGTATTTGCTGATAAGTTTATTAACATTATTGCAATACTTAAAGAATAAAATTCTGAATTAAAAAATGGGATATTGATTCCGAATATAACAAAAAACGAAAGTAGTAAATAATTTAAAAATTGTGTTCTTTTGTCAAAAATAAAGTTTAATAAATAACTTTTTCTGTGAAGTAAATAAGCAAACCACGCTCCAATTGCCATGCAATTAATGCTGGGCATCTTGAAGAAAAAATCAACATTTTTAAAATAATTCATTTGAATTAAAAAATCTTTAAAAACAAAATATGTCAATATTTTTAAAATGATAAAAAATAAGATTACAGTTAAAAAAATTAGTTGTTTATTCTTAATTTTCTTGATTAATATTGGCCAAATAATATAAAATTGTTCTTCATAACCAACTGACCACAATTGACTTATAAATGGAATAATTGGAAACAAAGCTAAAGCCAGATTTGGAAGAAAGAATACATAAAGGAAAATTTTAATTAAAAAATTTTCGTGAATATGTTCTGTTAAACCATCAATTTTTAAAAAATTGATTTCAGGAGTTATAAAAAATGCTAAAATTATTATTATAAAATATAATGGCCATATTCTTAATATTCGTCTTATATAAAATTGTTTTAAAGAAATATTTCCATTTTTATTTTGTTCCATAAGCAACAGATAAGTTATCAAGTAACCACTTAAAACAAAAAAAAGGATTACACCAAACTTTCCTATTAATTTAATAAATGGTAGTTGAGAATAATTTTGATATCCAAGAAATTCTTTAAACTGCTCAACATGATGAATTATCACAAATAAAGCAGCAATAAACCTCAAGCTATTTAGATTAGGAAAATAATGTTTGTTATTAGACATTAATAATTTAAAAATTTAAATTAAACTTGAAATTTTTTCTATTACCTTCTTAACGTCCAACTCAAAAAATAGTGGTAATCTAACCAAGCAATTTGTATATTTTTCTGTTTCGGGCAATAATTTATCTTTATTTGATTGTAAAAAATATGAACTTTTATGCAAACTCATATAGTGAAAAACAGCCATAACGCCATTGATTTTTAGTTTTTCTATTATTTGGGTTCTTTGTTCTAAACTATCACAAACCAAATAAAACATGTGTGCATTATTTGTTGCATAATCTGGTAGTATTGGTAATTTTATATTGTTATTTTCTGACCATTTTTTTATATTTGAATAATAGTTTTCCCAGATTTCTTTTCTCTTTTTTTGAATGTCTTCTAGATTTTCTAATTGTGCCCATAAAAATGCGGCGATGATTTCTGATGGTAAAAACGAACTGCCAATATCTACCCAACCATATTTATCTACTTCGCCTCTAAAAAACGAAGATCTATTGGTTCCTTTTTCCCAAATAATTTCTGCACGTTCTATAAATTGTTCGTCATTTATTGTTAACATTCCTCCTTCTCCAGAAATAATATTTTTAGTTTCATGGAAAGAAAATGCTGATAAATGACCAATAGAACCGAGTGGCTTTTTAATTCCGTTTTTCCCTGTGTAATAACTGTCGATGGCTTGAGCTGCATCTTCAATAACATAAAGATTGTGTTTATTGGCTATCTCCATAATTAAATCCATGTCACACGCAATACCGGCATAATGAACAGGAACAATAGCTTTGGTTTTGGGTGTAATTAATGCTTCAATTGTAGTTGCATCTATATTTGGATTGTCTTTGTTAGAATCTGCAAAAACAATTTTTGCTCCTCTTAATACAAAAGCATTGGCAGTTGAAACAAAGGTATATGAAGGAACAATGACCTCATCACCATGCTGAATATTGATTAATATTGCTGCCATTTCTAGTGCATCTGTACATGAAGTTGTAAGTAAACATTTCTTGAAACCATAATTTTGTTCAAAAAATGTTTGGCAAAGTTTTGTATATTTTCCATTACCAGATATTTTTCCAATCTTTACAGCATCTTCAATATATTGGGTTTCATTTCCTGTAAAATAGGGTTTGTTAAAAGGTATCATGTTTTCCAATAATGTTTTAAGTATATTTTTTTCTCTATTTGATATCCTTGTTTTGTATAAAATTTACAAGACTGAATATTAGATAGTTGCGTAGAAATGATGAGTTTTTTTATGTTTTTTTCTGTTAATACGTTTTCTAAATGTGATAAAAGTTTTCCTCCTATTCCTTTTCCTTGTTGATTGTTATCAACGGCAAATAATCCAACCGTAGCGTTGTTGTCATTTATTTTATAAGAAATGAAGCCAAGCAATTTATTGTTTTCTACATATACAAATACATCATCGGCAATTATTTTTGAAATTGAATTGTCTATCCATATTTGATATAATTCTTTGAATTTTTCGTTATTGAAATTTTTGTCTAACAAAAACCTGCTGTTTTTACCGCTTTCAAAAGCTAATATATATAAATCTTTAACTATGTTTTCAACTTCGTTAATAGAGAAAATAAATTTTGTGCTTAAATCTTTCTTTTCTGGAGATTTTGTAAAAATAGCTTTTGTTTCAGAAAAAGAATTTTTAAAATCATTGAGATTTAAATCAAAATCTTGTTCTGATTTAATATAAATCAAATCAAAATTTGAAAAATCAATTAAAAAATCAAGTTTGTCAAAAATCAATTCGCCTACTTTTATTTTGAAAAAGTTAGAGTCCCAATCTAAATATTTAACCATATATTTCATCAATTATAAAAACAGGTCTGTTTTTTGTTTGATCAAAGATTTTTCCAACATATATTCCTGTAATACCTATTGTTGTAATAATGATTCCAGATAAAAACCATATTGATACGATTATAGTAGTAAATCCTAGAACTTCTATTTCGTGATTCATTGCTTGGTATATATAATAAATTCCTGTACAAAATGATAAGATAGAAATAATCATTCCAAATTTTACAAAAAGTTTTAATGGTTTATTTGAAAATGAAATTAATGTATTAAAAGCTAAACTCACTAATTTTGAAAAACTATAACTTGTTTTTCCAGATTCTCTCGAAGCGTGCTCAACTGCAATTGTTGTTGATTTATAACCAACAAAATTAACAAATAAAGGAAAAAACTTTATGTAATCTGAAATTTCTAAAATAGAGTTAATTACCTTTTTATTGTAAATACCAAAATTTGCAATTTCATTATCATATTTTGTATCTGTAAAATAACCATAAACTTTTGAAAAAATCTTAGATGATAATTTTTTAAAGAAATTATCTTCTCGGTTTTTCCTTCTTGCTTGTACGATTTCAAATCCTTCTAGAGCTTTTTTATATAATTTCACTATTTCTTTGGGTTGGTCTTGTAAATCGCAATCCATAACAACAATCCATTCTCCATTTGCGTGACTTAATCCAGCCATTATTGCAGGATGTTGTCCAAAGTTTCTACTGAGCCGAATGCTTTTTATGTTTTTATTTTTAGTAGACAAATCTTTCATTTTTTGCCATGAATCATCTTTACTTCTGTCATCTACAAGAATTATCTCCCAATCAACATTAATAATGGACATCGTTTTTTGAATTTCAAAAACCAATTTGTCTAAAAAAAATTCTGCTTTATATATCGGACTAACAATTGATATATCCATCTTATTTACTTTGTTTTTTGTTTTTTTCTGAATTAATATCCTTAAAACTCTTCGCCTCTTTTTAGTCTTACTTTTATCTAAAAAGCTATAGTTTATCTTTACTTTCTATAAAATCTAAATATACTTTTGGGTTTGGAGTGTTAATGTTTTTTCTAGAGCTTAATTGCAACAACAATACTATTAATGTTACTGAAAAAAGCTGCAAAATTATTCCAAAAATAATTAATATTAAACTAGAAGCCCAACCTGGAATTGCATAATTAGTGAATAATTTTTGATACAAAATATAAATAACCGAAATAAAACATATTGCTATTCCATATAAAGAATATCTTAAAATTCGTAAAGATAAAAAATCAAAATATACAGCAATTGAGCTTAATCCATGAATTATTAAATTATTAAAATTGGTTTTTGACACACCTTGATAGCGTTTTCCTCTATCCAGTAATACTTTGTCAAACGGTATTTTAGATTGAATTATTCCGCCTGAATAGTGATTCCAAATATTATTTTGATGCACCACTTTACTTAAAAGTTTTTTGGGTATTGCACTAAAGTTACCGAAGTTAATCTTTTGTCCTGTAAGGAAATAGAATAGGTATTTATAAAAAAAATAGCCGGTTTTGAAAGCTACTGATTCTTGTCGTTTTTTTCTTTGCGCAAAAATGATTTTATTTGATTTTTCAGTGTTAGCTTTCTCTAATAATAAAAGAATATCGTCTGGTTTGTCTTCGCCATCACAATCCATAACTACTACATAGTCATAATCTTTTTTTTCGTTGTAAATGTACTGAAGTCCAACAGCAATGGCTCTTTGATGTCCAATATTTGCTTTTAAATTTAAAATTGTTGTTGATAAATCAACATCAACTTCATTTCTCTCTGTAAACGATCCGTCATTAACTGCAACTATTGAAAAAACATAGTCGTTTGTTTTAATTTTTGCTATTTTTTGAGTTAATACAGCAAAGCTTTGCCAATCGTTATAAACCGGCATTAAACAATATATTTTTTTGGTTTGACTCATTAACAAAATCTTTTTAAACTTTCTTCCCAATCATTAATCTCAACACCAAAAACTTGTTTTATTTTACTTTTATCCAAAACACTATAAGCTGGTCTTTTGGCTGGTGTTGGAAAACTTGATGATGGTATTGGTTGTAAATTTATACTTATATTGTTTAATTCGAATATTTCTTTAGCAAAATCATACCAAGAACATTGACCTTCGTTAGAGAAATTATAAATTCCATAGTTGTGAGTTGTGAGTTGTGAGTTGTGAGTTTTTAGAATAATTTTTACTAAAACCTCTGCTAAATCTACAGCGTTTGTTGGCGTGCCAATCTGATCATTTACTACAGATAAAGTGTCTCGTTCTGAACCCAATCGCAACATGGTTTTCATAAAATTATTTCCAAATTGTGAATAAACCCATGATGTTCTTATTATGAAATAATTGTTGAACGTTGCTTGAATGGCTTTTTCTCCGTCAAGTTTTGTTTGACCATAAACTCCTTTTGGATTTGTTGTGTCCTCTTCGGTGTAAGGCACTTCGACTGCGCTCAGTGTGACAGAACGATTACCATCAAATACAAAATCTGTTGAAATATGAAGTAAAATGGTATCATACTCTTTACAAACCTCAGCTAAATTTTTTGCGCCAATTACATTTATTAAATGTGCTTTTTCTGGTTCGCTTTCTGCTTTGTCAACTGCGGTGTAAGCTGCAGCGTTTATACAAAAGTTGGGTTTAAATTGTTTAAATGCTTGTTTAATGTTGTTTAAATCAGTTATATCTAAACTTTTTGAATCACAAAAAACAAAATCTATTTCTGGATATTTATCTGAAATAAATTTTATGCTTTGACCAAGTTGTCCGTTGGCTCCAGTTACTAAAACTACCATGCTTTTTTGGCGTTTTGTAAATTGGGTAATGTTTTATCCTTTTCAGAAATTAGTATCTCTGCTGATGGAAAATTCCAATCTATATTAATACTTTTATCGTTATAAATTATTCCTCCTTCACTTTCTTTATTGTAAAAATTGTCACATTTATAAAAGAAAACTGCTTTTGTACTCAAAACTAAAAATCCGTGAGCAAAACCTCTTGGCACAAAAAATTGTTTTTGATTGTCTCCGGTCAAAATTATGGATTCATATTGACCAAATGTTAGTGAATTTGGTCTTATATCAACTGCAATGTCAAGAACTTCTCCAGTTAATACACGAACCAGTTTGGCTTGTGCATGATTTCCAGTTTGATAATGCAAACCACGTAAAACTCCTTTGGAAGAATACGATTGATTGTCTTGAACAAAATGAATGTTTTCGCCAATGCCTTTTTCAAAAGTTTGTTCGTTAAAACTTTCCATAAAATAACCACGTTCATCGCTAATTATTTTTGGCTCAATTATAAAACAACCTTTAAGTTTAGTTTCTGTAAAAATCATATTCAATTTCAATTTCAAAAAGTAATTTCAATCCTTAAGTTTTTTTTTTCTCTATTTTCTATGTTCTTTTCTCTTTATTCGACTAACAAACTCATTAAATGAACACCATAACCACTTTTAAGTAATGGTTGTGCCAATTCTTTTAATTGATTAGCGTTTATAAAACCCATTTTATAAGCTGCTTCTTCTATTGCTCCAATTTTTAATCCTTGACGTTCTTCTATAACTTGAACAAATTGTCCTGCTTGCATTAAAGATTGAAATGTTCCTGTATCTAACCAAGCAGTTCCTCTGTCAAGAATACTAACTTTAAGATTTCCTCTGTTTAAATATTCTCTATTTACATCTGTAATTTCGAGTTCGCCACGATGACTTGGTTTAATATTGGCTGCAACTTCTATAACTGAATTGTCATAAAAATAAATTCCAGGAACAGCATAGTTAGATTTTGGCTTTTCTGGTTTTTCTTCTATTGAAAGTACTTTTCCGTTTGCATCAAAAGCTACAACACCATAACGTTCTGGATCGTGAACATGATAAGCATAAATAATTCCGCCATCAGGATTGCTGTTGGCTTGAAGTAATTCGGCCAAACCAGTTCCATAAAAAATATTATCTCCAAGAATTAAAGCTACTTTATCTTTTCCAACAAATTCTTTTCCAATAATAAATGCTTCGGCTAAACCGTTTGGGTTTTCTTGAACAGCATATTCAAAACGGCATCCTAATTTTTTTCCATCACCCAAAAGTTGTTGAAACAGAGGTAAATCATGAGGTGTTGAGATTATTAAAATTTCATTAATTCCTGCCCACATCAATGTTGAAAGTGGATAGTAAATCATTGGTTTATCATAGATTGGCATTAATTGTTTGCTAACAGCAAGTGTTAACGGATGCAATCTTGTGCCTGAACCTCCAGCGAGAATAATTCCTTTCATAAACTTAAAGTTTAGATTTTGCTAATTGTGTTTTGTAAAAAGATTTTAATATACTAAATGCAAAGAATAAAAATAAAAATAAAAATGGTAAAATTAGTTTCATTTTATTGTTTAATCCTTTGTTGTTTTCGATATTATTAACAACACTAATATCTTTAATGATGTTTTCATAGTTTACAATCTCAAGCCGAAGTGCACCTTGTTCAGAGATTAAAGCATCTTTAGTTTTAATGATATCATTCAATTGCATGTTGTCATTATAATATATTAAATTACTACTTTTTAAACCATTATTTGTTGTCTTTTTAAAATTATCTAAAAACCCATCTATTTGTTTAATAATTGAATCATTTTGGCTCAATTTTATATTTACATTATTTACATACTCTTTTTTTAATTTAGAATAGTAATCTGTTGTGTTAAGGAATTTTAATAATGGTTTAACTAATGATTCATTTTCAAATTTTACAGATGTTGCTATTTGTAATTGATGAAATGGATAATTTTTACTAGTTAGTTTATCTTCAATAATTTTATTTAAATCACCATCTTCAGCCATTAATTTTATTAATTCAAAGCTTTGCGCATTTCCTTTAATGTATTCATAAATATCTAAAATTGGTTTGATTTCAATTTTATGAATTTTCTTGACATTAGTAAAGCCATTTGTTTTCAAGAAAACTGTATCTCCTTCGCTAATTTTAGAATTTAATAAATCTATTTTTGAGTATAAATAACTATTAGATCCAAAATTTGGAGTTACAATTACTTCACTCATATAACTTTTGCTGGTTTTATCTATATAAAAACCTAAAACAGCACCAAGAACAAACAAAATTCCAAGAACAATTATATTTTTTTTAATAAATAGTATTCCTTTAAAGATCATAGTGGAAATGTTTTCAAAAAAACTTCCTATTTTCTTAGAAATTTGAGACAAATCAATTTCTTGATTATCATTTACATTTTGAGAATCTGAACTCATAATAAATTAATTATTTACGTTGAAAATTTGTTCTAATATTTTTATTGTAATTAAATAAGTTGGCTTTACTCCTGTTGTTCCTAATCCGCCAGATGCTAGTGTACTTCCTGTTTCTAAAGGATTATCTGAGGCATAATAAGCATAACGCACTTTTACATTTGGATTGATGCTTTTTCTAATTTTAGAAGCGCTTTGAATGGCTTTTTGATAATAAGATCCTTCCATTTCTAGTCCAATTGCTGCCCAAGTAGATTCGTGAAAAAACTTTAACAAATCTCTGTTTTGTAATGAAGTTCCCAAAACAGTAACCATTGGTCCTTCAAAAACTGGAATATCATTTCCTCTAAACATTGCTGCTGTTAGTTCGTTTTCAAATGAATAATTATCAGCTGTTCCTTCATTTATATGAGCATTCGGAATCATAATGTCTCCTTTTCCTCCTTCAAGAATTCCAGCTTTTCCCATTATAGAAACCGATTCTACATTGAGCAAAGTAACTTTTTTTCCTTCTTTGTAAGGTTTTAATAATTCGTCTATGGTTTCATATGCTTGTTCTCCAAAAGCGTAATCCATTACTATTAAAACTGGTGCTTCTTTACCTATTTTAGCTTTTGGAAATGCCGATTTTGCCCAATCAATTTTGGCTGTATCAAATATTTGAACATCTATATTAGTTCCAGAATTATCTGGTAATGAAATCATTCCTTGTTTAAGCGCAACTTCGGTAACTTTATCTCTAACATCGTGTGCACCTTGCTTGCTTAACTCTTCAAAAATAAAGAAATCTGATTTGTCTTTAAACTTAGCTTTGTGAACATTTGGAGCAAAAATAGAATTCATAACACTATGCATATTAGCGCTAATTATATGAATTGGTCTTTCTAATAATTCGTTTTGTATCAGCACTTCTTTAATATTGGTTGCCCAAATTTCTCCATGAATGTGATGACCAAGACGTTCTCTTAGAATTGGACTAAAAGTAATAGTTCGTTTGTTATTTTCAACAACTTCTTCCATTGCTAGTTTTCCTAACCAATAAATAACATGAAGAAATCTGTCTGGTTTTTCAGACGTTCCAAAAGCATCATAAATTGATAAAACCTCAGCAAAAGTTCTTCCCAACACATTGGCTGTGTGTGAGATAGCTTTTTCTTTTTCTATTAAAGTAAGTTTCTTGGTTTGTAAAGCTGCTTGTTCTAATTTTTGCCAATCGCGAGTAACTTCGTTATTGTTTTCGTCAATTAAAACTCGGTCTTTTATTTTGTGTGATTCTATAAATATAAAAGTCAAATGGGTAAGAATATCATAAATATCTGATCTTCCGCGAGTAATTTCTACATTCATTTGCTCTTCATCAATTCGATAGCAATTTCTTCTACGTTTTGGTGGAACAATGGCTTGAAAATGCGACTTTGAATACCCTTCGTCTGATGTTAAATTGATGTAACGACATTCTTCAATTCCTACAGGAAGTCTTTCTATAACATATAAAAGTCCTGATAATTCTACTTTTTCTTCGGCAATACTTCCATAAATTTCTGGTCTAAGTGCAAGTAAAGCTTCTCTTAAACTTTCTCCAGAAACTCCCATTGGTTTATAAAAACCACGGTTAAATAAATGTCTCATTGTAATGTACAATCGTTCGATAGCTGCCGACGATTCTTGCGCTCTAGAACGCGAAATGTTTTTAATTTCCTTCATTAAATTTTGTTTTCTAACCCGCAAAGGTATAAAAAATTGGGATTAGTTAGACAGGATAAGGTTTATTGCTGGTTCGTACACCATAATTTTTCTTGACAAATCAGCATCGGTATGCTTGGTTTGTCTGCTCCATTTTCCGCCAGAGAATGTGTATAAAAAGTCTCTTTCTACAAAATTATACATCACAAAAGGGAAATAC
>NZ_JAYVFH010000204.1:0-18239 GCF_043773265.1 Flavobacterium sp.
CTTGAGCAATGTCTTTAATATCATACATTTTTTGTTTTAATGTATCCACTTTTACATTAGAAACCTCAACGTTTAAACTATCCGAAAAGAAAGGTTTTCCGTTTATTAATATAGGAATTCTTGGAATTGAATATTTCCCAGAATCGAATTGGGTTAAACCATATTTTTTAATTAATTCATATTTATCATTTGACTTAATTGTATCTATTTTATAGGTTTCGATAACTTCTAAAGCACCAAAATTTCTTGATTTTGGAAAAACTACTTTATCAGTTTTGTTTACTGATGCTTTTATAGTTAATTGAAATTCGGCTCCAATTTTATTTTTGGTTGTATCAATAGACGTCGTGACTTTTTGAGCAAAAAGTGATAATGATAGTAAAAAAAATAATATGTTTAATTTAATTTTCATTTTCTTTTAAACTAGACAGGTTTAAAAAATCTGTCTGGTTTCTAATTGTTAACGTGATTTAAAATACCCTAATAATTTTTTAACATAACTTTCGTCAACTCTAGTGTTTACGGTTCCAGAACCACATTTTGAGAAAACATCTTTAAAAAAAATTACCTTTTCTTGATAGTGTTTTTCATAATTCAGTCTTGATTGTTTTGAGCTTGTATCTACAACTAAAATTTCACCGCTTTCGGCGTCTTCCATTTCAACAATTCCAATATTAGGCATTTTTTCTTCGCGAATATCATAAACTCGAATTCCTGTAATATCGTGTTTTTTACTGGCTATTTTTAATGTTTTTTCGTAATCATCATCCACAATAAAATCAGAAATCAAAAATACAATAGCTTTCTTTTTTTGGGTTGCCGATAAAAATTTTAGTGCTTGAGACAAATCGGTTTTCTTGCTTTTTGGCTGAAATTCGATTAACTCTCGAATTATTCTTAAAACATGTGATTTTCCTTTTTTGGGTGGAATATATAATTCTATTGCATCCGAAAATAATACCAAACCAATTTTATCATTGTTTTGAGTTGCCGAAAATGCCATAGTTGCAGCAATTTCGGTCACAATTTCACTTTTTAATTGGTTTTTGGTTCCAAAACTTTCCGAACCCGAAATGTCAACCATCAACATCATTGTAAGTTCGCGTTCTTCTTCGAAAACTTTTACATGAGCTTCATTATATCTTGCAGTAACATTCCAATCAATAGAACGAATATCGTCGCCATATTGATATTGACGCACTTCACTAAAGGTCATTCCGCGACCTTTAAATGATGTGTGATATTCACCAGAAAAGATGTGATCACTCAATCGTCTGGTTTTAATTTCTATTTTACGAACTTTTTTTAGTAAGTCTTTGGTTTCCATAATTTTTCGCCACAAAGGCACAAAGGCACAAAGTTTTTTAAGAATAAAGAATTAAAGATTTTATGTTGCCGTAAATAACTTTTAACTCGCAACTTTCAACTCGAAAACTAAATTTATGGTACTTCTATTTCGTTGATGATTTTATTGATAATGTCAACAGAAGTTACATTTTCGGCTTCGGCTTCATATGTAATTCCAATTCTGTGACGTAATACATCGTGTACAACGGCACGAACATCTTCTGGAATTACATAACCACGACGTTTTATAAATGCATAACATTTGGCAGCATTGGCAAGGTTGATGCTTCCACGAGGTGAAGAGCCAAAACTTATTAATGGTTTTAAAGATTCTAGTTTGTATTTTTCTGGAAAACGTGTTGCAAAGATAATATCCAAAATGTATTTTTCTATTTTTTCATCCATATACACCTCACGTACAGCTTCTTGAGCACGAATTATTTGTTCTACAGAAACTACTGGGTTTACTTTTTCATAACTGCCTTTTAAATTCTGACGAATTACCATTCGTTCTTCATCCATTTTAGGATAATCGATAACGGTTTTTAGCATAAATCTATCTACTTGTGCTTCTGGTAAAGGATATGTTCCTTCTTGCTCAATTGGATTTTGTGTTGCAAGAACTAAAAAAGGCCTTTCTAGTTTAAAAGTAGTATCGCCAATGGTTACTTGTTTTTCTTGCATTGCTTCAAGCAAAGCCGATTGTACTTTGGCTGGAGCACGATTTATTTCATCAGCTAAAACAAAATTGGCAAATATTGGTCCTTTTTTTATAGAAAACTCATTTGCTTTAATATTATAAATCATTGTTCCAACAACATCTGCTGGCAATAAATCTGGTGTAAACTGTATTCTGCTAAAACTTGCATGAATGGCTTGAGATAACGTATTAATGGCTAATGTTTTTGCCAATCCTGGAACACCTTCAAGCAGAATGTGTCCTTGACCTAAAAGTCCAATAAGCAATCTTTCTACCATGTGTTTTTGACCAACAATCACTTTGTTCATCTCCATGGTTAGAAGGTCAATAAAAGCACTTTCTCTTTCTATTTTTTCATTGATGGCTCTAATATCTAAAGCAGCAACATTTTCTTCCATAATTCTATTTTTTTCGAGGCACAATTAAGTTCAAAATTTTAACATTTCAAAAGTCAATATTTATTCAGTTATTCAATGTTAATAATGCGTTAAAACTTATAGACAAATTTTATTTTTAAGGATGATTTATGATTTTGTTTTAGTAATTTTAAACTTTTAATTACAATTATGAGAAAAACAACATTATCTCCTATAATAGCAGGAACGATGAATTGGGGTGTTTGGGATAAAAAACTCAACACACAAGAAATGATACATTTAATAAATATTTGTATCGAAAATAAGGTTACCACTTTTGATCATGCTGATATTTATGGAGGTTATACTACTGAAGCCGAATTTGGAAAAGCATTTGGCGAAAGCAAGATTTCTAGAGAGAAATTACAATTGATTTCAAAGTGTGGCATCCAACTTACAGAAGGTAGAACTAATAAAATAAAGCATTACGATTATTCGAAGGAATACATTATTTGGAGTGTTGAAAATTCACTGAAAAATCTTCAAACCGATTATTTAGATGTTTTGCTTTTACACAGACCAAGTCCGTTAATGATTGCTGATGAAATTGCAGAAGCTATAGAAAAACTTAAATTGGATGGAAAAATTATCGATTTTGGATTGTCTAATTTTACTACTTCTCAAACAGAGTTAATCAAAAGTAAAGTTGCAATTAGTTATAATCAAATTCAGTTTTCTGCAACACATTATGAAGCAATGTTGGACGGAAGTCTAGATTTTATGCAAGTTCATAACATTCGACCAATGAGTTGGAATCCGCTTGGACGTATTTTTAGAGAAGACTCTGAACAAACCAGACGATTAAAAAAATTGTTGGCAAATATGGTTGAAAAATACCATGTTGGATCAGACACAATTTTGCTTTCATGGATTTTGCAACATCCATCAAAGGTTATTCCTGTTGCCGGAACTGTAAATGTGGCTCGAATTCAACAACTTATGAAAGCTGATGAATTGCAACTAGATTTGGAAGATTGGTTTGCCATTTGGAGTGAAAGTATAGGAAGAAAGGTTGATTAGTTTTAAAGTTTTGGGTTTCGAGTTTTGGGTTTCGAGTTTTATATACTGGATGTTTACTTTTAATTTTTCTGTAATTTACTTTTTATTTAAATTTGAAAAAAACTTGAAACTCGAAACTTTTTTAACCTTATATACAATTAAAATATGGCAACAGTAAATACATTTGAAGAACTTGATATTTGGATATTAAGTAGAGAAATATGTCAAGATGTATGGAACATTTTTGAAAAAACTTCTCTTGGAAAAGATTTTGAGTTAAAAAATCAAATGAATCGTTCCTCAGGTTCAATAATGGACAATATTGCAGAAGGATTTGAAAGAAATGGCAGAAGAGAGTTTATTAATTTCTTAAGCTATTCTAAAGGTTCTTGTGGCGAATTAAGATCTCAATTGTGTAGAGCTTTTGATAGAAATCATATAACAAAAGAAGAATTCGAATTTCTAAAAGAAAAAACTTTAGTTGAAAGTAAAAAAATAGGTTCATTTATGTCATATTTGGTAAAATCTGATTATAAAGGAAGTAAGTTTGATAAATGATTTTTAAAGTTTCGAGTTTCGAGTTGTGTGATTCGAGTAAATAATTACTGTTAAACCAGAAACTCGAAACCAGAAACTCGAAACCAGAAACTTTAAAATGATAAACAAACGTCTTTTAATTAAAAACCTTCTAGCTCACAATGATGAGTGCAGTTTTTATGATAAAAAGCGTCAGTTGAATTTGCATACCAAAGAAGGAAAAGCCAAGTTTTTAAAACACATTTGCGCCTTGTCTAATTCTAATCCGTCAAATAATTCTTATATTGTTGTTGGTGTTGAAGATTCTGAAAATGAAATAGTTGGTGATGATTTTTTTGACGATAGTAGGATTCAGAATTTAGTAAATGCTTATCTAGAAAATCCGCCAAAAATTCAATATGAAAACGTTCCTTTTCCTAACTTGCCCAAGGATAAAGTTGTTGGTTTGGTTACCATAAAACCAAAATCGAAAACCTCGAGTTTTAAAAAAAACATTCATACCATTTTTGCCAATCAGGTTTTTGTTCGTCGCGGAAGCAATACTACACCAACAGAAGAAAAAATTCCTTATTCTAAACAAAATATCGAAACTGTAATTAGTATTGAAAACAATTCGAGAAATAGTATTTCTAACACACTTGATAGTGTAATAGATTTTGTAAACAATAGTCACAAAGACATGACTTCTGGCTATAAAGTTTTCAAAGAATTATTTGTGATTTGTTGGGCTGGAATTCCTAAAAAAATTAGAAATAAATCATTTCTTTCACGTGTAGATATTGAATTGGTAAACGAGCAGGTAAAACTGTTTTATTCGGCACAAGATGTCGTTTCTATTGACTTTGACCAAGATACCTTTACAATTATTGAATATGTCCCTTTGGGATTAAACGATAAAACAAGTTATTATCCTTTAGAACAGCAAAAAATTTCTTTTTATGACAATGGTTATTATAAGATTGAAATCGAAATGCTATTTGAACCACCACAATATAATAGAAAAATGATGTTTCATATTTATAATTCTAATATATCTTTGCTTACCAAATTGCAAAAAGAATTAGATTTAACTGAACGCGAAGAAAATGAATTAAAAAACGTTCCTTCTACATTAATGATTTGCTACCTCAACGGTTTTGATGATGCCAAACAAAAATTAATTGATGCCAAACCATTATTAAAACTATATAAAAATGCAGAAGTTTATATTAATTTTAAAGAAGTAATGCGTGTTTTGAGGAAGGTGAAATATAATAAAATAAATGAATAGAACATTAGTAATTGGAGATATTCACGGTGGTTTGCGTGCTCTACATCAAATAATAGAACGAGCAAGTGTTTCTAAAACTGATAACTTGATTTTTCTAGGCGATTATGTAGATGGTTGGAGTCAATCGCCACAAGTGATAGATTATTTGATAGATTTAGGTAAAAAACAAAATTGTATTTTTATTAGAGGTAATCACGACGAATTGGTTTTAGATTGGCTAGAAAACAATAACGAAAATATTGATGAAGGAATGTGGTATAAGCATGGCGGTGAAGCTACAGTTATTGCATATTCTAAGATTTCGGATCAAAAAAAGAAAAAACATATTGAATTCTTAAAGTCACTACAAAACTATTATCTAGACGATTTTAACAGATTGTTCATTCATGCTGGTTTTACTAATATGAATGGTGTTTTGTATGAATATTTTCCAAAACTTTTTTATTGGGACAGAACTTTATGGGAAACCGCGTTGGTATTGAATGAAAAGCTCGAAAAAACGAGTTGGTTTTATCCGAAAAGATTGACTTTGTATAAAGAAATTTATATAGGTCACACACCAACAACAAGAATTGGAGAATCAATTCCTGTAAAAAAAGCGTGTATTTGGAATGTTGATACTGGTGCAGCATTTAAAGGAAAACTTACTATAATGGATGTAAATTCTAAAGAGTTTTGGCAAAGCGAACCATTGAATAATTTATATCCAACAGAAAAAGGAAGGAATTAGAAAAGATGGATGGCAGAGGATGGAAGTTTGATTTTAATAGAGATTTAAATTTATTTTTTTGTTCGTGTCACTTCTATTGCGCTCAGTGTGACAATGTAAATTGATTTTCACAATATTTTTTTATATTGATTTTTGAAATTGACATTTGAAGTTGACATTTGAAGTTGACATTGATCATGATTTTTGAATTTGATATTGATATTGACATTAAAATGGATTACATATATTTGCAGAAAATAAATTAAAAATAATATGAAAAAAATAATTTTTATTGCAATGCTAGCTTTTGTTGGATTTGCAAATGCACAAGCTTTTAAAGGAAAAGGAGATATTAAATTTCAGGTTGGTGCAGGATTCCAGGAAAAAGGAACTGGTATTGTTGTAACAGGCGATTTTGGAGTTGGAGAAAATATTTCTTATGGTTTTTCTACATCCTATTTATTGAATACAACAACAATTGCAGGAACACCAAAATTTGAAGACAGATTTGATTTAAAAGCACGTTTCAATGCTAATATTGGTAATGTTTTAAACATTAGCGAAAAATTCGATTTATATCCAGGTTTAGATATAGGATTAAGAAATTTTGGTACCCACTTGGGTGCAAGATATTTTTTTACAAATGGATTTGGAATTTATACCGAAGCTGGAGTTCCTTTAGCAAAATACAACACCAATGCTGTTGGTTATGAAAGGTTTAACAACCAATTTGTATTTCAATTTGGAGCGTCTTTTAATTTATAATAATGAGTGTTGTTACTGAAAAAAGGTTGAAAGACCGAAGTGACTCAAGATGCGAAATTAGCGGAAATACTGAAAATCTTCTCGTTTATTTGGTTGAACCAAAAACAGAAGTAATTCCAGAAAACTGCATTTTAATTACCAAAAATTTAAAAGATCAACTAGAGAATCCAGAAACTACAAATACTAATGATTGGCGTGGTTTGACTGATAGTATGTGGAATGAAAATCTTCCTGTGCAAATTGTTTCTTGGCGAATGTTAGCTCGTTTAAAAAATCACGATTTATTAGAAATGATGTATCTTGATGAAGACGCACTAGAATGGGCAAAAGCTACAGAGGAAGCCGATGATGATGAAGGAAAAATTGTTCACAAAGATTCTAATGGAAATGTTTTATTAGATGGTGATTCAGTTGTTTTAATAAAAGATTTAGATGTAAAAGGAGCAACATTTACTGCAAAACGAGGTGCTGCTGTTCATAATATAAAATTAGTTTGGGATAATGCTAATCAAATTGAAGGACGTGTTGAAAATCAACATATTGTTATTTTAACGCAGTATGTTAAGAAGACTAAGTAAACTCGATTTTGTCATTTCGACAAAGGAGAAATAAAATAATCTTAATAATTTGATGTGATTTCTCCTTCGTCGAAATGACAAAAAAGACAAAAAAGACAAAAAAAATAAAAATTCAAAAAAAATACGCAAAGTTGTCATTTCGACCTTTTGGGAGAAATCACATAAAGTTAATCCTCATTAAGTAATTTTGACAATGTGATTTCTCCTTCGTCGAAATGACAAAAAAAATAAAAATTCAAAAAAAATACACAAAGTTGTCATTTCGACCTTTTGGGAGAAATCACATAAAGTTAATTCTCATTAAGTAATTTTGAGAATGTGATTTCTCCTTCGTCGAAATGACAAAAAACATAAAAAAAAGCGTTTAAAAATTCTCTAAACGCTTTTTTTTTAACTTTATACTAAAGATTACAAATCAAATTTAATTCCTTGAGCCAAAGGCAAACTTGTAGTATAATTGATAGTATTCGTTTGACGACGCATATAGATTTTCCAGGCATCAGAACCCGATTCTCTTCCACCACCAGTTTCTTTTTCACCACCAAATGCGCCACCAATTTCTGCTCCAGAAGTTCCAATGTTTACGTTAGCAATACCACAATCTGAACCTGCAACTGATAAAAATGCTTCTGCTTCGCGCAAATTATTGGTCATGATAGCCGACGATAAACCTTGAGCAACTCCGTTTTGAACTTCAAGTGCATTCATTACATCGCCAGAATATTTTAGTAAATATAAAACTGGCGCAAAAGTTTCGTGCTGTACTATTTCAAATGAATTATCAGCTTCGGCAATTGCTGGTTTTACATAACAACCACTTTCGTATCCTGTTCCAGATAAAACGCCACCTTCAACTAGAATTTTTCCACCTTCGGTAACTACTTTTTCTAAAGCTTTGTTATACATTTCTACTGCGTGAGTATCTATAAGTGGTCCAACGTGATTTTTTTCGTCAAGTGGATTTCCAATTTTTAATTGTTTGTATGCCGAAACAATAGCATCTTTTACTTTGTCATACATACTTTCGTGGATAATTAATCTACGAGTTGAAGTACAACGTTGTCCTGCAGTTCCAACAGCTCCAAAAACTGCTCCGATTACTGTCATTTTCACATCTGCATCTGGTGTAACAATAATTGCGTTGTTTCCTCCTAATTCTAGTAATGATTTTCCTAAACGACCAGCAACTGTTTGAGCCACAATTTTACCCATTCTGGTTGAACCTGTAGCCGAAATTAATGGAACTCTTTTATCTTGAGTTAATAATTCGCCTACTTTATAATCGCCATTTATTAAGCAAGAAATTCCTTCTGGAAGGTTGTTTTCTTTGATTACCTCGGCAATTATATTTTGACAAGCAATACCACAAAGTGGTGTTTTTTCTGATGGTTTCCAAACGCAAACATCGCCACAAATCCAAGCCAAAGCAGTGTTCCAAGCCCAAACTGCAACTGGAAAATTAAATGCCGAAATGATTCCGACAATTCCCATTGGATGGTATTGCTCATACATTCTGTGTCCTGGACGTTCTGAATGCATTGTTAATCCGTGAAGTTGACGCGATAAACCTACTGCAAAATCGCAAATGTCTATCATTTCTTGAACTTCGCCATAACCTTCTTGCAAAGATTTTCCCATTTCGTAAGAAACTAATTTTCCTAAAGCTTCTTTGTTTTTACGTAATTTTTCTCCAAACTGACGTACAATTTCGCCACGTTGTGGTGCTGGCATTAGTTTAAAAGTTTTAAACGCTTCGGTTGCAGCTTGCATTGCTTTTTCGTAATCTGCAGGTGTTGATGTTTTTACTTTTGCTATAAGTTGTCCGTCTACTGGTGAATGACTTTCTAGGATTTCTCCGTTAGAAAAATGATTTTGTCCTGTCGATGTTCCTTCGTTAATGTCTTTAATTCCTAAAGCTTTTAGCGCTTCGGTCATTCCGAATTGTTGTGCAATTGATGCCATTTTTATGTTTTTATAATTTGTTTAATAATTTTTGGTAAAAATAGTGTTTAAACACGAATTGCACGAATTATCATGAATTAAAAAATAATTTTGAAAATTACACGAATTTTATTTTAGCCCAGACAGAAATGGAAAGCTTTATGAAAAGAAATGCTAATTTTTCTTGACAGAAAAGAGCGACCAAAGAAGCTCCTTTTATGGCTTAGAAAAATAGTGTTTCTTTTTATAAACTTGGAATGTATGGCTGGATTGGCTTTTAAAAAAAAATAAACCATTAAGATATTTAAGGTAATTAAGTTTTATAATCCTTAATGAACTTAACTTCCTTAATGGTTTTAAAAAAATTAATTTAAGATTCGTAATCTTTGTCTTTATCGATAAATCTTGGATCGGTTTCCATAGTTGTGCCACATTTTTCGCATGTTCTTAATTTTTCGGAATTGTAGAAATGCTTAAAATGTGGTAGAAAATCTTTTTCGATATCGTGTAATTCGAAATAGACTTCGTGTAACTTATGATTGCAATTGTCGCAAAACCATAGTAATCCATCGGTAAAACCTTTTCCTGCGCGCTTTCGTTCGATTACTAATCCGATAGAATTGGCAGAACGTACTGGAGAATGTGGCGTTTTGGCTGGATGCAAATACATATCGCCAGCTTGCATTGTCATTTCTTTGCGTTTGCTTTCTTCTTGAATTACTACTGTTATTTCGCCTTCGAGTTGGTAAAAAATTTCTTCGGTTTCATTGTAATGATAGTCTTTTCGAGCATTTGGTCCAGCAACAATCATAACTATATAATCACCAGAATCGACATAAATATTTTTATTGCCAACTGGCGGTTTTAGTAAATGACGGTTTTCGTTTATCCAATTGTTGAGGTTGAATGGTGGTGCTATTTTCATGTTACGAATTTACATTTTTTTTACCGCAAAGACACAAAGGCGCAAAGTTTTTATCTTTAATTTATGAATTTTTATATTGTTTTTAAGTATTGCAAAGACGCAAAGTTTATTATGCACAAAAAAAGGTTAGCGCTAACTAACCTTTATTATTTATTTTATTTCCAATTCTGATGGATTGAATATTTGTGGGATTTTTTTTGGATCTTTATCATATATGGTGATTTTTCCTTTTACAATAATTTCTTTTCCTACTGAATTTGCAATATCAAGTTTGTGTTCTTCTAGGTATTTGTTGGTAAGTACAACTGTAAAAACTTTGTTAGGATATGCTTTGTCTATATTTATGAAATTAATGTTTTTGCCTTCTGATGCTAGTTTCAACGAAGCTATTTTACCTTTTATAATAACTACTTTTCCAATATTATCTTTTGCTTGTTCAGATGTTATAGTCTCTTGAGCAAAGATTGAAGTTGTAAAAAATAATAACACAAAGTTAAATAGGTTTTTCATAATATTAAATTTTACATTATATAAAAGGAAAAAGGTTAGCGCTAACTAACCTTTATGTTTTAATTTAATTGTTTTATTAAATAAATGTAAACTGGGAAGTGATCACTAAAACCAATTTCTGTCATAGAATGTCTTAGCGGATATCCTTTGTATTGTCCTACTGTTGTTATCATAAAAGGTTTGTTGTAAATTCCTGCTTTCCAATATCTAAAAGAAGAATAGTCGG
The DNA here is from genome assembly GCF_043773265.1 of Flavobacterium sp. Lineage (GTDB taxonomy): Bacteria > Bacteroidota > Bacteroidia > Flavobacteriales > Flavobacteriaceae > Flavobacterium. The sequence goes on from NZ_JAYVFH010000204.1 coordinate 10,924, forward strand.
GTTTTACAAATTGTTCTGAAACCATAATTTGGTCAAAAATATCTCCTGCATCACGATAAAATAAAGATGCGTTTCCTTCTTTAGCCATTTGTTCAAAAGGATTATAAATGTCGGCAGAAGTTTTTAATTCAGATTTTTTTAATTTAGCACCAAGTTCAATTTTCACACTCTTATTATAGGAACCATCATTTAAATCTCCCATAGTAATAATTTTAGCATTAGGATTAATGTTTACTAATGAATCAATGATTTTTCTGTTTAATGCGCCAGCAGCTTCTCTAAAAGGAGAACTTTTCTTTTCACCACCAGAACGTGAAGGCCAGTGATTTACAATAATATTTACTTCATCGCCATCAAGAAAACCTGTAACCAAAAGTTGATCACGTGTAAAAACTCTTCTTGAAGATTTATCTTCTTCTATTTTATCATCAGTAATTTCTTCCTTTTCTTTTTCTTTATCTTTTTTAGAAACTTTTTCTTCATTTCTATAAACATATAATGGAATGTTAGATGTACTAGTTACAATAAAATGTTTTTTTTGATACAATAATGCAACATCAATTCCTCTTTTGTCTGGTGAATCAAAGTGCACAATTCCATAATCACGATTAATTAATTTTGGTTGTTTTATTAAATCTTCAAGAACTCCTCTGTTTTCAATCTCACAACCTCCAATAAATGTAGGAGAGTTATTTGGGTTTTCACCTGTACCAATCTCAGACAAAACTCTTGAAAGGTTTTCTAATTTTTTTTGATATTTTTTTGATGTCCAATTTTGTGCGCCATTAGGCAACCATTCTTCGTCATTGTTTGGGTTATTAATTGTATCAAACAAATTCTCGAAGTTGTAAAAGGCAACGGTATGCACAATATACTTTTTTGCCTGTGCATTTGCGCCAATTATTGCGAATAAAACAAACAAAAGGGTAATATAATTTTTAATTTTCATAAAATGGATATTAATTTAATAATAAGTTTTATACAAACTTCACGCCAAAAGTAATTAATATTATGAAATTATGTACCTTTGGCCGTTAAGAAATTATTTTCTTACTGAAAATTTAAAATAATATTAATTTTATTTATGAAAAAACTTGTCATTAGTATTTTATTTGTAATGAATGTAGTTTTCGTGTTTGCTCAATCAGGAACTGGTTTTTCTGCTAAAGTTGTAGATTCTAAAACTCAAAAACCATTGCAAAATGTGATTGCCTCAATCCAAAACACAAATCAAACTCAATTATCAGATGCTTCGGGAAATTTTATTTTTAAAGATGCTCCTGTAGGAAGTCAATTACTTCAAGTAAAAAGTTCTGGTTACAAAACACAATTGTTTACAATTGATGTAGAACTAGGAAAAATTCTAGAATTAGGAATTATTGTTCTAGAGGAAGACATTACCGAAGAACAACAACTAAGCTTAATTACTATTACCGAAAATGATTTAGGTGATGATAATAGTGGTTCTGAAAGCACTGCTGGATTATTGCAAGCTTCAAGAGATGCTTTTCAACAAGCCGCTGCATTCAATTGGGGACAAGCTAGATTTAGAATAAGAGGACTTGATAATGAATATAGTACAACCATGATTAATGGTGTTGTAATGAATAAAATTTATGACGGTAGACCACAATGGGGAAATTGGGGTGGATTAAATGATGCAACAAGAAATCAAGAATTCACAACTGGTTCTGCTCCATCAGATTACACTTTTGGTGGAATTTTAGGAACTCAAGAAATAAATACTAGAGCTTCTATTTATAGAAAAGGTTCTAGAGTATCATTTTCTGCAACAAATACAAATTACAGTTGGAGAACCATGGGAACTCATGCCTCTGGAATGGATTCAAATGGATGGGCATTTGTGGTTTCTGGTGGTAGAAGATGGGCTCAAGAAGGTTATTTTGACGGAACAGATTATTCGGCAAATTCATTATTTGCAAGTGTTGAAAAAAAGATTAACGAAAAACATTCTTTGAATTTTACTTCAATTTTTGCACAAAACAGAAGAGGTAAAAACTCTCCTAATACAGCAGAAGTTTCAAGACTTGCTGGTGTAAACTATAATTCATATTGGGGTTGGCAAGATGGTAAAAAAAGAAATTCTAGAGACAAAGATGTTGAAGAGCCAATAAATATGTTAACTCATTATTGGAAAATCAGCGATAAAACTAATTTAAATACAACCATTTCTTATCAAGTAGGTCAAATTGCAAATACTAGACTAGATTATCAAGGTGCAGATAATCCAGACCCAACTTATTATAGAAATCTTCCGAGTTTTTATACTTCTGCATATAATCCTGATGATTATACAGATTTTCAAGGTGATGATGCTGCAAATATTGCTAATGGAATCAATGCTGCTTCTAATTTTCTTGCAAATAGACAAATAAATTGGAATCAATTATATCAAACAAACACAACTTCTGATGGACATAGTGCTTATATTTTATATGAAGACAGAACTGACGATAAAATTTGGATTGCAAACTCTTATATAAATTCTCAATTAGCTGATAACATAAATGTGAATGCAGGGGTATCATTTAGAAAATTAAAATCACACAACTTCCAAAATTTATTGGATTTATTAGGTGGTCAATTTTATGAAGATTTTGATAATTTTCAGGTTGGATCAGAACAAGAATCAGATTTAAACAATCCAAATAGAATTGTTGGTGTTGGAGATACATTTGGTTATAATTATAATTTATTAGCCAATACTGTTGATGCTTTCACACAATTTAAATTTACATATAAAAAAGTTGATTTTTATTTAGGTCAAACATATATTAGAACTCAATATCAAAGAGAAGGATTATATAGAAATGGATTGTATCCAACAAACTCTTTTGGTAAAAGCACAAAGTATATTTATGACAATTTCGGATTTAAAGGTGGATTAACCTATAAGATTACTGGAAAACAATATTTATCATTCAATGGTGTATATATGACTAAAGCTCCGGCTTTAAGAAATGTTTTTCCAAATGCTCGTATTAATGACAATTCTGTTGAAGGACTTGAAGCAGAAACTGTAACTAGTTTAGATGCTGGATACATAATAAGAGCACCAAAATTTAAATCAAGATTAACAGCTTTTTATTCTAATATTAAAAATGCTACTGAAACATCATTTTATTTTGGAGAAGGAATTTTTGGTGATGATGGTGGTGATGGTGGTGATGCATTTGTTGCAGAAACAGTTTCTAATATTGAAAAACAAAATATTGGTTTAGAATTAGGAATGGAGTATCAAATTACTTCAACAATTAAATTAACCGCAACTGGTGCTTATGGAGAATACACTTACAATAACAATCCTAATGTAGTGTTAAATAACGATAATAATGCAAGTCCTACCAACACAAATCCTGTGACTGATTTTGGAACTGCAAAATTAAAAGGTTATAGACTTCCTGGTGGGCCACAATCTGCTGCATCTTTTGGTGTAGAATATAGAGATCCAAAATTTTGGTGGATTGGTGCTAATGCAAATTATCTTGCTAATAATTATTTAGATATTTCATCGTTATTAAGAACAGATAATTTCTTTAAAAATCCTTTAGATTCTGAGGGATTACCTTTTCCTGAAGCAACAGACGAAAGAGCAAGAGAATTGTTGAAACAAGAAAAGTTTGATGATTTTATGCTTGTAAACTTAACCGGTGGAAAATCTTGGAAAATTAAAAGCACAACATTTGGACTTTTTGCAACTGTAAATAATGTTCTTGACGTAAGTTATAAAACTGGTGGTTTCGAGCAAACTAGAAATGCTAACTTTAGAGAAGTTAATCAAGATGTTTCAAGTGGAACACCTGCATTTGCGCCAAAATATTTTTACGGATATGGCAGAACTTATTTTGTAAACCTTTATATTAATTTTTAAAAATATACAGCTATGAAAACAATTAAATTTTTTACAATTGGATTATTTTTAGTGTCGCTTACTGGTTGTTCTCCAGAGAACGATATTAAAAATTCAGACTTAACACCGTATTCTTTTTATGAGGAATTTGTTAGTGTTACAGAAGCAACAGAAGGACAACCACTAGATATCGCTGGTTGGACAAATTTTGCTCAAGCAGGAACAAAAAAATGGAGGCAAGGATTTTACAGCGGAACAAAGTATGCTGAATTTACTGCTTATACACCTATTATTCCTGATAGAGAGGTTTTAAACATTGGTTGGTTGATTTCACCTGCAATAAACATGGATGTTTATGAAAATGAAAAATTAGCATTCGATTGTGCTCAAGCATATGTGTCATCTGCCTCAAATTCGATTGAATTATTAGTGTCAACTGATTATGATGGTACAAATGTACTTACCGCAACTTGGCAGAATATTACTTTTAATAAACCGCCATTAGATTTTGATACCAATTTCGACTTTTTTAGTTCTGGAATAATAGATATGTCTTCATATACTGGCAATATTTATCTTGCATTTAAAGTAAAAGGTTCTGGCACAAATTCATCATTAGATGGAACTTATGAACTTGATAACATTAGAATTTTTGACAAAAAATAAATCATACTATTATGAAAAAAATAATTTTTAAAACAGTTATAGCATTATCTATTTCAATTGGGTTTTTCTCTAGTTGTATAAATGACGATACTTATGAAGTGCCAGAACAAACTTTGGCTACTTATGAATTAACACCAACTACTACAGTAGAAGCAGTTGATGTAGCGGCTAATACGGCTTTGACAACATCAAGCCCAGTTGTTTTATATACAACAGATGACATTATTGAAGCATACGTAACTTCTAGTGATGAAAAAGGTACTTTTTATAAATCAATTTCTTTTCAAACCATTCCTACAGATGGTTCTGCTCCAACTGGTTTTAGTGTGCCAATAAATGCTACAACTCTTTATGGAAAAGGTTTTACTCCTGGAAGAAAAGTATATATTAAACTTAATGGTTTGTATAGCGCTATAGTTTACGGTTCTTTACAAATTGGATCTCTTTTTGAAGGTACAATTGGAAGAATATCAGAATTTGAATGGCAAGATCATTTATTTCCATCTGCTACAATTGTTGATGAAGATTCGTTTGTAAGAACATTAACTTTAGCTGATGCATACACAGATAACAACCAAAATACCTTAATTGAGCTAAGCACAGTTCAATTTTCTGAATCATCTTTAAATAGAACTTACTATGATATTGATTCTGGTGGTGGAGCAACTAATCATACACTTATTGGATCAACTGGTGGTTCAGAACAAGTTATTCGTTTTAGCAGCTTTGCTCCTTTTACAGGGAATCAAGTACCGTCACAAAGTGGAAAAATTAGAGGTGTTTTATCAAAATACGATACTGATTTTCAATTTATTGTAAGATACGAAAGTGATATTAAACTTACAATGGATCGTTTTGATGTTTCTCCTCCAGTAGTTGGTGGCGCATTAGTTTATTCTGGTACACTTACTGAACCTTTTACTTCTTATCTTAATAATGCTTCATCTTTTCCAAAATACATTAATGATGCTGCAGTTGGAAGTAGATATTGGCAAGTAAAAACTTTTAGTGGCAATAAATACATTCAAATGACATCTTTTGGAGGAACTCCAGAAGTAAACAGAGCATTATTTATAGTTCCTGTAGATTTTACAGCAGCTAATAATTTTTCATTCAAAACCAAATCAGGTTTTGATAATGGTTCTCCTTTAAAAGTATATTATTCTACAAATTATGTTCCAGGTTCAAATATTAATACTGCAACATTAATTGATATTACATCTAGTTTTTCTATTCCAAATGGTCCAGCTACCGGATATCCAACACCATTTTCAAATAGTGGTGTATATGCTATTCCTGCAGTAATAACTGGTAATGGATACTTTATTTTAGAATACACTGGAAATGGAAATGGTGGAATAACAACAACAATGCAAGTTGAAGATTTATTAATTAATTAATATTATAAATAAATAATTTTTTAAAAGAGCTTCAACTATTTGAAGCTCTTTTTTAGTTTAAAATTGACTAGCTTAGAAACTAATTTAAACAAACCAAGTAGAAAAAAAATAAATATCTTTGCAAAAAAAATATGACTCCAAAACATCCTATAGAATCATTAACGATTTTAACTGATTTAGTGTTGCCAAGTGAAACCAATCCGTTAAATAATCTTTTTGGTGGCGAATTGCTTGCTAGAATGGATAGAGCAGCAAGTATTGCAGCTCGAAGACACTCAAGAAGAATTACGGTTACAGCATCTGTAAATCATGTGGCTTTTAATCGCTCAATTCCTTTGGGAAGTGTTGTGACTGTAGAAGCGAAAGTTTCGAGAGCATTTAATACTTCAATGGAAATTTTTTTAGATGTATGGATAGAAGATAGAGAATCTGGAATTAGAACTAAAGCAAATGAAGCAATTTATACTTTTGTAGCGGTTGATGAAACTGGAACTCCTATTAAGGTTCCTGAATTAATACCAGAAACTGACGAAGAAAAATCTAGGTTTGAAGCAGCGTTAAGAAGAAAACAATTGAGTTTAGTTTTAGCAGGAAAAATGAATCCGCATGATGCAACTGAATTGAAAGCGTTATTTATTTAAAATAAAAAAGCTAGCGATTTGCATGCTTTTTTATTGTATTTAATTTAACCAAGATTGTGGATTATTATAAGTTGTATTTTGAGAAATCATGAATTTAATAATAGTTTTTCCTTCACCATTAGTTCTAATTTTTCCTAAACTTTGTTTTATTGAAACTTTATCTCCAGCATTAACAGTTACTGAACTTAGGTTTTGATATACTGTAAAATAATCTCCGTGTTGAATGAAAACTGCAATATTTAAAGGCGATATTTTTATGACTTTAGTTACTTCTCCACCAAAAACCGCTCTTGCATTTGCACCAGATTCAGTAGTGATTTCGATTCCACTGTTGTGAATCACTAACGATTTGTATACTGGATGTGGTTGGTCTCCATATCCTAAAGTTATTGCTCCTTTCTCAACAGGCCAAGGCAAGTTTCCTTTATTGGCTTTAAAATTATCTGAAACTACTTTTCCTGCTGGCGTTAAAATAATTTTAGTTGATGATTCTATAGCTTTAGTTTCGGCTGCGGTTGTAGTTTTCGGATTGGCTTTGGCTTTGGCTGCAGCAGCTTTTCTATTAGCTTCAGCAATTGCATCACGTATTAATTTATTAATTTGTGCATCAATTTTTTTAGTTTCTTGCTGTTTTTTCTTAATTTCTGCAGTAATTTGTTTTTTACTTTTGTTTAAACTATTAGCAATTTTTTCTTGTTCTATTTTTTCTTTTACAAGATCTTGTTTTTGTTTTTCTTG
>NZ_JAYVFH010000205.1:0-6087 GCF_043773265.1 Flavobacterium sp.
CCAAGAACCCGAAAAATGGGTGAAGGAATGCAATTGTTTGCACAACGAAAAAATGGTGACGAGTTTCCAGTAGAAATTAGTTTAAGTAAAATTGATACCGACGAAGGTTTCTTGGTTTGTGCCTCCATTCGCGATGTGAGCAATCAAAAAAGAATTGAAAATGATTTAAACGAAGCCATCCTAAAAGCCGAAAATGCTCTAAAATCTAAGCAACAGTTTTTGTCTAATATGAGCCACGAAATAAGAACACCTATGAATGCCATTATCGGATTTACAAAAGTGATTCTCAAAACCGAACTGACTTTCAAACAAAAAGAATATCTTAATGCTATAAAAATGAGTGGCGATACTTTAATAGTGCTCATAAACGACATTCTCGATTTGGCCAAAGTCGATGCTGGTAAAATGGTTTTCGAGAAAGCACCATTTAAATTATCATTGTCAATATCGACAATGTTGCATTTATTTGAAACCAAAATACAAGAAAAAAACTTAGAATTGATAGTAAAATATGATCAAAATATTCCAGAAGTCTTAATAGGCGATGCAACTCGTTTACATCAAATAATACTCAATCTAGTAAGCAATGCCGTTAAATTTACATCCAAAGGAAAAATAACAGTTTTTGTTAGAAAATTAACCGAAGATATTGAAAATATTACAATAGAATTTTCAATTTCCGATACCGGAATAGGAATTGAATCAGAAAAAACGGAAAAGATTTTTAAAAATTTTCAGCAAGCACACAGCCAAACCTCACGAATATTTGGTGGTACTGGATTAGGACTTGCAATTGTAAAACAACTAGTTGAAAAACAAGGCGGAAGTATTTGGGTTGAAAGTGAAGTGGATAAAGGTTCTACTTTTAGTTTTGTTTTAAGTTTTAAAAAAGCCAAAGGAGAAACCGTTTTAGATAACGAAATTACAGAATTAGTCGATAATCCTATCCAAGACATAAAAGTATTGGTTGTTGAAGACGTAGAACTTAATCAGTTATTAATGAGAACCTTGCTTGATGATTTTGGCTTTGAATGTGATATAGCAAACAACGGAAAAATAGCTGTCGAAAAACTAGAAAAGAACATTTATGATATTGTTTTAATGGATTTGCAAATGCCAATTATGAATGGTTTTCAAGCAACCAATTATATCAGGAATATATTACAATCACAAATTCCTATAATTGCACTAACTGCCGATGTTACAACTGCCGATATAGAAAATTGCAAAACAGTTGGTATGAACGATTATATTGCAAAACCAGTCGATGAACGCAAGTTATATAGCAAAATTGTCAGTTTAATTAAAAAACCTACACAAACAATCGAATTCAAAACCGCTGAAATTGAGCAAGCCAATAATCAGCAATTTATCAATATGAGTTACATTAACAAACTCACAAAATCGAACCCAAAATTAATTACCGAAATGATAAATGTCTATCTCAACCAAACACCATCATTAATAAGTACCATCAAAAAAAGCTGGATAGAGAAAGATTTAGACATCTTAAAGTCTGCCATTCATAAATTAATTCCATCATTTTCCATTGTTGGAATTGATAAAAAATATGAAGATATAGCCAGAAAAATAGAAAATGATGCAACAGCATATGAAATGGAAAATTGGCTGCTAGAACTCGAAAATGTTTGTATGCAAGCGATTGAAGAACTCAAAATAGAACTTAATAATTTAAAAAATTAAATCGTGCAAAACTCAAAAAAAATAAAACTTTTTCTTGTCGACGATGATGCTTTATTTCTAAAATCATTAGAAATCCAGTTTCTTGACAATGCCGATTTTGACATTGAAACATTTGCAACTGGAGAACTTTGTATCGAAAATTTGTATAAAAACCCAGACGTAATTATTCTAGACTACAATCTTGACGGCATCGATAATACAGCAATGAATGGGCTCAAAACATTAGATAAAATCAAAATCTCAAAAATAAAAATTCCGGTTATTATGCTTTCTTCACAGGACAAAATTGAAGTGGCAGTGAGTTGTATGCACCACAAAGCATTTGACTATGTCATAAAAAGTGAAACCGCATTCGTTCGACTTCAAAAAATAATTACTTCTATTTTTAAATATCAAAAAATTGAAAAAGAACTCAATTGGTATATGAATAGAATGTAAGGGTTTTTAATTTAAATCTATGAATTTTGTAATTTCACTAAAAAATTATGTAAGATAAATTTAGTTAATTGATTTTAAATTTGTAAAATATTTATTAATTTAAATTAGTTTATTATGAAATCAATTACACAATATCTTATAATAATAATAATAATTTTCATAAATTTTTCATACTCACAATATGGTGTTTTAGACACAAGTTTTGACTTGGATGGAAAAAAAATAATAAGCTTTGCTGTACCTAATGATTATGGAGAGTTTGTATTAGTTCAACCCGACAATAAAATTATTGTAGGCGGAAGATCATCATTAACAGGTGGTAATTTATCATTTTCTTTAGCAAGAATGAATCCATCTGGTTCTTTTGACAATTCATTTGGAATAAGTGGAAAAGTAACAACTTCCTATGGAACTGATGGTTTTGAGGCAATATCTGGTGCATTACAACAAGACGGAAAAATTGTTGTAGTAGGAAATGCGTTTACAAATGCGAGTTTAGGATATTCGCAAATTGCAGTAGTGCGATATAATTCTGATGGTTCTTTGGATACTACTTTTGATACCGATGGAATGGTTTTTACACAATTACCAACATCTAACGAAGATTTTGTAAAAGCTGTCAAAATTCAACCAGATGAAAAAATACTAGTAGCCATTCAATCACGAATAAACTTTAATTGGGATTTTGTTTTAGCGCGTTATAATACCAACGGAAGTTTAGACACTACTTTTGACACCGACGGAATTGTTCGAAATCAATCGACAGAGCAAGATGCAATTTATGATATTACATTGCAAAATGATGGCAAAATAGTAGCAGTTGGTTACAAAAGCAATACCAATAATGATGTTTATGTAGGACGCTACAATGCCAATGGAAGTATCGACACTTCTTTTGCTACTAACGGATTTTTTACCTACGATTTTGCATCCAATCATAATTATGCTTTTGCAGTTGCATTATCATCCGACAATAAAATTATAATTGGTGGGAATTATCAAAATGGTACAATTTCTAGTGCTTTTGTTGCCAGATTAAACAACAATGGGACTTTTGACACTACATTTGACTCAGACGGAATTTTAATTCAAACTACCGATGAAACGATAAGTGATGTGATACTTCAATCGGATAATAAAACAATTACAGTTGGTACTTCAAATGGAAAATTTGGAATATGGAAATTGAATTTCGATGGAACATTTGATTCTACTTTTGGAACAAATGGTAAAGTAGAAACTGTAATTAATATTAATTCCTGTCAAGCTAATAATGTTGCACTTCAGCCAGACGGAAAAATTGTTGTAGTAGGAAGTACTTATGGAAGTCCTTTTACAAAATATGGTGTTGCTAGATATACAAATAATGCTCCATTATCAACAAGTTCTTTTTTAGAATCTAAATTTTTAATTTATCCAAATCCTTCATCAGGAAATTTTACAATTCAAATTGATGAAAACTTAGTTGGAAGTAAAGGTGCTATCTATTCAGTTTTAGGTCTTAAAGTAAAAGAGTTTTCTTTGCAAACTAACAACACAAATCAAACTTTAAACAAAGGTATTTACTTTTTAGAAATTAAAAAAGAAAACCAAAAGTTGGTTAAAAAGCTTGTCGTAAATTAATAAAATAATTTTTCGTTTTTTTAGTTGTTCAATAGCAATAAGTATTTGTATTGGTTTTCTATAGGTAATTTGGTATGAATTAGTAAAGTTATTCAAATGATAAAATTCTAATTTGACTGAAATTGTTGTGACTATTTAAAACCAATTTTTGAAATTAAACAAATGAAAGAAACTCCTAAAATAGAGAATCCAATAGGTTCAAGAAGGAAATTATCTTCATTAGAAATACTTCAATATATTGTATTAATATTAATAATTTTTTATTTTGGAAAGACAATATTTATTCCGTTAAGTTTCTCATTATTAATTAGTTTTATTCTTTACCCAATATGCAAATGGTTAGAAAAAAAAGGAGCTAACAAACCTGGAGCTATTACTATTTCAATTTTTGGATTAACTATTTTAATGGTATCATTTTTTTATTTATTGTTTTTACAAATAGCATCATTTTCAAATGAATGGCAATCATTAAGTGCAAAACTCATTGAAACATCAACACAAATAGGAATTTATGTAGAGGAACATTTTGGAATCGACTCTGAAAAACAATCGGCATTTATTAAAAATGCTACAAGTAATTTTGAAATTTTGCCAATCTTGAAAAACACTACTAATTCGTTAACCGGAATGGTATTCAATTTGATACTTTTCCCTGTTTTTTCAGCTTTATTATTGTACCATCGTCATTTATTAGCAGTTGCACTTTACCAATTATTTCCATCCTATAAAAAAGAAACTATTCACGAAATTCTTATCCAAACCATTCACGAATATTATAATTTTATCAAAGGAATGGGATTGGTTTACTTAATTGTTGGTCTTTTAAACAGTATTGGATTGCTAATTATTGGTGTTCCACATCCGTTTTTGTTTGGATTTATTGCCTCCATTCTAACCTTTATTCCTTATGTAGGCATTATTATTTCTTCACTTTTGCCAATTACGGTTTCGTGGGTAACATTCAATTCTATTTGGTACCCAATAGGTGTAATTTTAGTATTTGCCATAGTGCAATTGTTAGAAGCTTATATCATTTTTCCAATGGCTGTAGGCAACCGATTAAAGATAAATACATTGGTAATTATTATTGTAATAATTCTTGGAGGAATTTTATGGGGTGCAGTCGGAATGATTTTGTTTATTCCATTTATTAGTATTTTAAAACTAATTGCAGATCGAACCGAAAGTTTAAAAACCTTGTCTTTACTACTTGGTGACGGAAAAAGTAAATTGTAAAATAGGAATAATATAACTTTTTTTAAAAATTCTATAAATCAAAATACTTGAAAAAAAATGACCTTTACCAATTCAAATTAATCAATGTTTAACTATTAAATTAATAAATTATGACACTTCTTAAATCAAACGGAAATCTTATTCCATTTGGAATGGATAATTTCTTTACCAATGATCTTTTTGATAACCAATGGTTAGAGAAAAAATTAAAACACACACTTCCGGCAGTAAATATTAAAGAGAATAAAAACGAATTTAATATTGAATTTGCCTCACCTGGTTTTACTAAAAAGGATTTTAAAATAGATTTAAACGAAAATGTTTTAACGATTAGCGCAGAAAAAGAAATAGAAAAAAATGAAGAGAATGACAATTTTACTCGAAAAGAGTTTTCTTATAATTCTTTCTCAAGATCATTTACTTTACCACAAACCGTAAATGCAGAAAAAATTGATGCCAAGTACAATGATGGAATTCTTAAATTGAGTATTCCAAAAAAGGAAGAAGCAAAATTACTTCCCAAAAAGGAAATAAAAGTAGTGTAAGCATCATTTTAAAACCCAATCTAAAAAGGTTGGGTTTTTTATTGGTTATAAAATCTGTGAATAATATAACTTTTCTTAAAATTTCTATAAGATGATAAAAGCTTTGAATATTGAACTTTGTTAATATAAATTATATAAAAATTCAGAATGAAAAAGTCAATTTTTTATAGTTGTATGTTTCTTACAATACTTCTTACTTCTTGTTCAACAACAAAAATAGTAAGCAGTTGGAGACAACCAGATAAACACATTCACATCAACGATTTAAACAAAGTTTTGGTCATTGCACTCATTGAAAACGAAACCAATCGGTACAAAGCCGAACATCAAATTGTAAAACACCTTGATGGAAAAGGTTTTGTATCTCACGAATATCTTAACAACAATTTCAATCAAAAAAATGAAACCGAAATAATGGACAAAATTAGAACCGATGGTTTTGATGGGATTGTATTGATGAGATTAATTGATCTAGATAAAGAAAGAGTTTATATTCCTGCTGAAACCAATTATTATCCAAATGATTTTAAAAATTTTGGAG
>NZ_JAYVFH010000206.1:0-2881 GCF_043773265.1 Flavobacterium sp.
GTGTTGGAGTTAAATGCGCTACATATAAAGCATCTTCATAATGATTCCAAAGTGTTGCAATTTCTTTATATATATCTTTTGCAATATCATTTGAAGGTTCTAAATCATTGTTAGAAATTGTGTCTTCTTTATCATCACGATTAATTCTTCTATCATTATCAATTAAAACTGGCATAGTGTCATTAATCGCATTTTCATCTAAAGCAATAACTGAAAATTCATCAGGTAGTTTAAACGTTTTTTCATTTATTGTAAAGATATTAGCCCGGTAACCTTCTGTTTTAGGTAATCCTACGCAATCTTTATACTGTTTAAATCTACCAATTAGTTTATCATTAACATAAAAATCTAAATTATTATCTGCAAAGATTCTAATACCTTTTTTATTAGAATAAATAAATTTATCAAATTTTATATTAAATTTTCCATAGGCATCAAATGCCATATATCCTTTTTCATTTTTTCTTGGATAAAATAGTTGACCTGTTTCAATATTTTCAATTATTCCTATTTGACCTATATGTGTTTCTGGTTTGGTTCCATTTGTAATAAATGCATAAGGTCGATAGTTTTTATTCAAAACAATTCCTTTGTTTTGTAAATCAAAATATGTTGTGCCAAATTTATGTTGGAAAATCTCATCATTAATACAAACAACTATAAAACTGTCAGCATTATAAACATCTAACACTACATTAAATTTATTGATTTCTAATACAATTGGCTTATCCCAATTACCCATAATGACTGGTGAAGTAGTCAACAACTCATCGATTGCTTCGTATTCAAATTGTTGTAAATTAAATTTAAACTCTTGAAGTTTTGCTCCTAAAATTTTGTCATTAATAAAATCATATACAAAAACTTTTACACGCACATCAGGAACAATAATGGTGTTTAAATTATTAGAATTTACAACTGGTGCTTCAATTTTAGCAATTAAATTTCCAGTTTTTTCGTTAAGAATAGTTTCTGCAACTTTATTATTTAACGAAACTAAAAGACGCTGGGTTTTAGGGTCATAATTTATTGGTGTAACCGTTATATTATGATTATTGTTTCTAATTGAAAGTTTGTCAATAGTAATTTTACTTATCATAATTCTTTTAAATAAAAACTTTGGTTTCGCCAATGACGAAACCAAAGCTACATTAATTATTTTATTAATTCAGTAACAGTTAGGTTAAACTCTAAAATTTGTCCGTTTTCAAGTTCAACAAGCTGTTGTTTTACACCATCGGTTATAGAGTATGTGCTTTCTGGAAACTTGTTACTAGAATCTATCAATAGCTCATAGTTACCTGCGGTTATTGATGTTATTTCCCAATTTCCATCTGCATCACAAAGAACGATTTCTTGGATTAATCCTTCTACAGTTTTTAAAGTTATTACTGCTTTTATACCATTATTACCTTCAATTTTTCCAAAAACTTTGGCAGTACCAGTTGCACCATTTATTTGTGCGTTGTTCAAAACAAAACTATCGCTACACGGCACATCTTGTGGGTTTTCAAAGGTGTCTTCATTAACATCTTCGCAATGGCATGGCAATGCTTTTTCTACTTGTAGTCCAATACTGTTGGCTTGCAATATTGTTAATGTTTTGGTACTCGTGTTGCCCAAGCTTTTCCTTCGGGTTTTCCTTCTGGCTCACGAAGTTCATCTACAATAGACATAAACAATTTGTCTTCTATAACTGGTACTTCGCCACCATTCCAAATTAAGCCAGTTTGCATATAGAAACGAACTGCTTTTTCAAATTCTGGTTTAAATATTATAAGAAGCAAAATTATAAGCCGAGTTTTCTCTATAGTTAATAGACAATCTCCATTTATTAACACTTATAAATTTGCATCCTAATTTTAATGATTAGATTTGTTTTTTATCATATAATGCGCTATCATTGCGTTGACATATCCGCGCTATCGTTACGTTTATACATACTAGATGTATGGTAAATAATGACTTTATTTTCTCCATATTCTTTTCATTTTCCTCCAAACAATAAAATAAAATTTTACCATTAATTGATTTATCATTAAAAATAGAAATATAATAACATCTAAAATATTTTCAATAAGATAGCAAGTAATACGATCATTTCGATGTTGAAAATATTCTATAGAAAGTCCTTTATAGTAATCTTGTTTATTGTATAAGTAAATTGCAAAAAAAGAAAAAATTATAATTAAAATTATTGATATTATTTTTGATGAATTTTTATTTATAAAGAAAAATAAAAAAGTTAGTAATAAATTAATTTTTGAAATGTAAATAAAAAGAACTAAAATCCAAATAAAATTAATAAAGATATTGTTATTAACATTTACAAAAAAAGAAAATAACAATAATAAGATTAATGATATAACTTCAACTATTGAAAAATGATAAATTATTTTTTTTATATTTTCCATTTTCTTTTCATATTTACAGAATATGTTAAATAATCATTAAAAGGGTTATATCCATATTGATGTTGCAACACCCATTGAGCCATAACACCACCTCTGTAATTGTATTTCACAATATTTAATGTGTCGGCATCAAATTTTAGTTCTTTTGTATAATCACTTTCTGAAACCCCAAAAGTATCTAAATATTGAATAATCACTATTGCTTCATAACCAATGTTATTTTTTTCAATTATTGAATTAAAAATTTTTACATTGACTTTAACTGTTTGTGTACCACCAATACAAAATAATGCTAATCTATTTTCATCATCAATTATTAAACTATCAAATCCAAAACCTGGAAGAGTTTGTTCCTCAGTACCGTCTATAAACCAATTATTATCCAAAGGTTTTTCTAAGAAATCTTTACTATTTAATTTTTCTTTAGGTTTGCTTAGTTGATATTGAAAAATTTGGTCAACTAATTT
>NZ_JAYVFH010000207.1:0-4544 GCF_043773265.1 Flavobacterium sp.
AAAAATGGTATCTAAAGAGGATTGGGGCTTAAAAAAATTAGCTTACGAAATCCAAAACAAAAAAAGTGGTTTTTACCATTTATTTGAATTCCAAGTAACACCAGAAGTGTTAATTGCTTTTGAAACTGAATTTAGACGTGATGAACGTATTATGCGTTTCTTAACTGTAAGTTTAGACAAACATGCAATTTCATGGGCAGAAAGAAGAAGAGAAAAACTTAAAGTAGCAAAAGCATAACCATGGCAACATTACAACAATCAGCTTCAGGAAAAAAAGACGGAGATATTAGATATTTAACGCCTTTGAATATAGAAACTAACAAAACTAAAAAGTATTGTCGTTTCAAAAAATCTGGAATCAAATATATTGATTATAAAGATGCAGATTTCTTATTAAAATTTGTTAACGAACAAGGAAAGATTCTTCCAAGACGTTTAACAGGAACTTCATTGAAATTTCAAAGAAAAGTTTCTGTTGCTGTAAAAAGAGCAAGACACTTAGCATTAATGCCATACGTGGCCGATTTATTAAAATAATTTAAAATCAACAGTTGTTGGTTTCTCGATAAAGGGAACCTAACTTCTATAATAAGGACAACAACATGGAACTTATATTAAAACAAGACGTTCAAAACGTAGGATTTAAAGATGACATAGTAACAGTAAAAGCTGGTTTCGGTCGTAACTTTTTAATTCCTCAAGGATTTGCTCATTTGGCTACTTCTTCTGCAAAGAAAGTATTGGCTGAAAACTTAAAGCAAAAAGCTCATAAAGAAGCTAAAGTTATTGCTGATGCTACTAAAATTGCTGATGCATTGAAAGCTTTAGAAATTAAAATTACTTCTAAAGCTGGTGGCGAAAAATTATTTGGTTCTGTAACCAATATTGATATCGCTGCAGCATTAGATAAAGCAGGTCAAACAATAGATAGAAAATTCATAACTAGTGGTGTTGTAAAACGTACTGGTAAATACACTGCATCTGTAAGATTACACAGAGACGTTGTAGTTGAATTACCTTATGAAATTTTAGCTGAGGTTTAATATCTTGCTATCATAAATATTAAATCCCGATGCAAGTCGGGATTTTTTTATGTTTTAAAAAACTTCAATATTCAACATTCCAAGTTGAATATTCCTAGTTCAAAAATTTTAAATTAAAATGTTGAATATTCAACTTGGAATGTTCAATTTTGAAATTAACATATATGAAATACAAAAGACTAACCAAAGAACAACAAGATGAATTGCATCAAGAGTTTGCAACTTTCTTGGCATCACAATCTATAGATAAAAAAGAGTGGGACGAAATAAAAAGTAATAAACCTGAAATTGCAGAGCAGGAACTTGATGTTTTTTCAGATTTAATTTGGGAAGGAGTTTTAACTAACGCTAAATTTCTTGAACATTTTTCAAAAAACCATATTTTTTTATTTCACTTCCAAAAAGAATTTATTCAATCTATGGTCATAAAATCCTTAGTTGGCGAAGTTGATTTTCTTGCAAAAGATGGTTTGCAATGGTTAAGCGATAATTTATTTACAGAAACTGTTGAAATTCATGTAGGTAAAAAAGAATATGATAAACAACGCAACGAAGCTATTTTTGACTTAATAACTCAAGGTGCAATTTTAAGCGATGGACAATTATATATTCAAATAAATACTATTATTCAGTCTTAGTTTATTATTTTTATAAATATTTATTAATTTAGTCTTTTTTAATAAAATTAAGTTTTTAATTGTACCAAAATGGAAAAGTTTAGAGAATATTTTTTAGATCAATTCAAATTATTTCAAATAGATGGAAACTTATTTTCTGATGGAAGACAAATTAACTTTGATAAGTTAAAAGTTGATTCAAAAAGTAAAGAAGTTTTAGTATCAGTTTTAAAAGAAAAAAACTCTACACTTGATCAAGTTAAAATAATAACTAAGGGTTTAAGAGATAGCTTAAAAGAGCATAATTTAAATTATTATCAAAGAGGTATAAGTAAAATAGATGATTATGATTATGATGTTTTATACAAGATTCTTAAGAATCTAGAGGAATTAATTGGTGAGGTTGTACCTAATAGTATAACTCAACGTATAGGCTTCGAACCATTAAAAGATAAAAGTAAATACAAAAAAAAGTATAATACTTCATCTAAATATTTTCAAACATTTGAACATCGTTTTAAAATGTATTCTTTAGATAATTCATATTCTAAAGAAGATATTTTTGAATGGGAAAATAGAAATAAAAAGTTAATAGGTAATTTAGATTTTCAATATACTTGCGAATTAAAATATGATGGAGCATCAATAAGTCTTCATTATTTAAATGGTGAGTTGGTTCAAGCATTGACTAGAGGTGATGGTCTAAATGGAGAAGATGTTACAGAGAATGTTAAGACTATAAATTGTATTCCAAAGAAATTATTTGGAAATTATCCTTCAGATTTATTTGCTAGAGGCGAGATTATTTTACCTATAGAAGGATTTGCGCAAATGAATCTCGAAAGAATTGATATTGGAGAAGAACCTTATTCAAATCCTCGCAATACTGCATCGGGTAGTTTAAAGTTGAAAGATAGTAATGAAGTAGCAAAAAGACCACTTGAATGCTTAATATATTCAGTTCTAGTTAATTTTGAAGAACCTAATTCTGCTTTTAATAACCAATTTCATAGTTTAGAAACTGCAAGAACTTGGGGTTTTAAAGTTCCAACTGCTTCTAAATTGGCTGATAATCTTGAAGAAGTTTTTGAATTTATAAATTATTGGGATATTCACAGACATAATTTACCTTATGAAACCGATGGAGTTGTTGTTAAGGTAAACGATTTTAATCATCAAAATGAACTTGGATACACTGCAAAATCTCCTCGTTGGGCAATAGCTTATAAGTTTAAATCAGAGCAAGTTACCACAACCTTAAATTCAATTTCTTATCAAGTTGGAAGAACAGGAGCAATAACTCCTGTTGCAAATTTACAACCAGTTCAACTAGCTGGAACAATTGTAAAACGAGCTTCATTACACAATGCAGATCAAATTGAAAAATTAGACATAAGAGTTGGTGATGAGGTTTTTGTTGAAAAAGGTGGAGAGATCATTCCTAAAATTATTGGTGTTGCTAAAAGAGGAACTGGGGTTGAACCAACGAAATACATAGAACAGTGTCCCGAATGTAGAACAGAATTAATTCGAAAAGAAGGAGAGGCAAATCATTTTTGCCCAAATTTTTATGGTTGTCCGCCACAAATTATAGGAAGAATTCAACATTTTATTTCTAGAAAAGCAATGGATATTGAAGGTCTTGGTGGAGAAACAATTGCTTTGCTGTTCAAAAATGGTTTGGTAAAAAACTATTCTGATTTATATGAATTGAAAGTTGAAGATATATTACATTTAGATAGAATGGCGCAAAAAAGTGCTGAAAATTTAGTAAAAGGCGTAGAAAATTCTAAAAATATTCCATTTGAAAGTGTATTGTTTGCACTTGGAATTAGATATGTTGGTGAAACAGTTGCAAAAAAATTGGCAAAGCATTATAAAAATATTGATGCCTTGCGTCAAGCTACTATAATGGAGCTGGTAATGGTTGATGAAATTGGAGAGCGCATTGCTCAAAGCGTTATTGAGTTTTTTGAAAATCAAGAAAATCAAAAAATTATTGAAAGATTAAAACTATTTGGAGTGCAATTTGAAATTATTGAAAAATATAATCCGAATGCTACCAACAAATTTTTGGGTAAAACCTTTGTGGTTTCTGGTGTTTTCGAAAAATTTTCTAGAGATGATTTAAAGAAAACTATAGAAGATAATGCAGGAAAAGTTGGAAGTTCTATTTCTGCCAAAACAGATTTTGTTATTGCAGGAGAAAACATGGGACCAGCCAAATTAGAAAAAGCTAATCAACTTGGAATTGCATTAGTTACTGAAAATGATTTTTTAAAAATGTTAGATGAAAATTAGTAAAATTGCTCTTATTGTATATTTTTTAAGTTGTATTCTTGCAATATTTTCTATTATATTTGAAATTGATGCATTGTTACTAGTATCTTTTCCTTTGATTATTCCTTCGGTATCATTTTATTATTTTGTTAAAGTAAAGAAAATAAATTTTTTACTTTGTATCTATTTAATTTGTAATTTTATTGGTGAATCAATTGGAATGATGAATTTTGATGATGAAATTTACTATATTTTAGTTCCATTTTTTTTAAGCAATATTATTTTAATTTTAATGCTACTAAAATATTTTGAAAAATTTAAATTTAAAATTTTTAATATAATTTCAATACTAATAGTTGCAGGTGTATTGATTTTTTTATGGAATTCAATAATGGATATATTTTATTTTTATGAAAATGGACTTAGACTTAGAATTTTTATTTTTGCAATTCCTTTGTTTTTAGTAGCTTTTATAGCGTCTTATAACATAATTTGGAGAATAAATAACATAAATTTATTTATGCTAACAAAGAACTGTGCTTAAAAACAAATAAAATTTGATTTATTTTCACTATTTTTGAGTAGGAAAAACAAATTTAGTCTT
>NZ_JAYVFH010000208.1:0-3792 GCF_043773265.1 Flavobacterium sp.
AATATCGATTTTTGTAAAAAGTATTGAAACATCAAGAAATAGAAATAAGTAGTCAAATAGTTCAAAATTCAAAGTTCGTTATTGAATATTCCAAGTTCAAAAACATTGAATCATCAAAACTAAAAAATGTTGAATATTCAACTTGGAATTTTGAATGTTGAAGTAGTTAAAAGCAATTAATATGAAAATAATAGTCCCAATGGCTGGTCGAGGTTCAAGATTAAGACCACACACATTAACAATACCAAAACCATTAATTCCAATAGCAGGAAAACCAATCGTGCATCGTTTAGTCGAAGATATTGCAGCAGTATTAAATCAAGAAATTGACGAAGTAGCATTTATTATTCACGAAAGTTTTGGTAAAAAAGTAGAACAAGAATTAATAGCAATTGCACAAAAACTTGGAGCAAAAGGAACAATTTATTATCAAAATGAAGCGCTTGGAACTGGTCATGCCATTATGTGCGCCAAAGATTCGTTAAGTGGTCCAGCGGTTATTGCGTATGCTGATACTTTAATTCGTGCCGATTTTGATTTAGATAAAACTGCCGATAGCGTAATTTGGGTAAACAAGTTGATCAACCAGAAGCTTTTGGAGTTATAAATTTAAATGAGGTAAACGAAATAATTGAGTTAGTCGAGAAACCAAAAGAGTTTGTTTCAGACTTAGCCGTGATAGGAATATACTATTTTAAAGATGTATCCGTTTTAAAGAATGAATTGCAATTGGTTCTCGACAATAACATTATTCATGGCGGTGAATATCAAATTAATGATGGAATTAAACAAATGATGGCAAAAGGCATGAAATTTGTACCAGGTAAAGTAGATGAGTGGATGGATTGCGGAAACAAAGACGTAACGGTTGATACTAATAACAGAATGTTGAACTTTTTGCATCAAGATGGAGAAAATTTAATTTCTGAAGATGTAAAATTAGAAAATGCTACAATTATTCCGCCGTGTTATATTGGAGAAGATGTAGTATTAATAAACACTACTGTTGGTCCAAATGTGTCACTAGGCAAAGGTTGTCACATAATTGACAGTAAAATAAAAAACAGTTTAATACAAACACATGCTCACATTAAAAACGCAAATCTTGACAATGCAATGATTGGAAACCACGCTAGTTTTGATGGTAATTTTACCAGTATTAGTATTGGAGATTATTCAGTTTTAGAATAAATTTTAACCTGTTAGGTATTAAATAAAAAATATGAAAAAAATAATTTTTACTATTTTCTTTCTAGGAATTTCACTTTTTCCAGTAACTCTTTTGGCACAAGAACCAGAAGATGTTGCTGCTGTGTCTGATGATTTCGAAAATTATTTTTATGAATCATTAAAGCAAAAAGGAATTGAAAATTATGACAAAGCCATTGAAGCATTAGAAAAATGTAAAAACATTAAGCCAGAAAGCGCAATAGTATATTTTGAATTAGGAAAAAATTATTTATCCCAAAAAAAGTACAAAGAAGCTTATGATAATTTTGAAAAAACTACAGAAATCGATCCTAAAAACCGTTGGGCTTGGGTTGGGATGTACGACGTTTGTTATGACACTCGCGATTATAATCAAGCAATAATTATTGTTCAAAAACTCACCGAATTTAAAGTTGATTATAAAGAAGATTTGACTTCGCTTTATATGAATACGCAACAATATGACAAAGCATTGACATTGATAAACGAACTAAATGAAACCATAGGTAAATCTGAAAAAAGAGAACTATATAAAGCACAAATCTTGCAAGACTCAAAATATCAAGGTTCAGAAAAAGCAGATTTAATTGATAAAATAAAGAAAAATCCAAAAGATGAATCCAATTATGTTGCATTGATTTATTTGTATTCTCAAAGCAACCAAGAAGATAAAGCATTAGAAATTGCCAAAAAATTAGAAACTGAAATTCCAACTTCAGATTGGGCACAAGTGAGCTTATTTAAATTTCATTTAAACAATAATGATGGTGACAAAACTGTAAAAGCTATGAATATAGTTTTGGCAAGTGATAAAATAGATAAAAAAATAAAACACAGAATGTTGAATGAGTTTTTGATTTTTTCTAAAAATAATCCACAATATGAAAAAGATTTAGAAAAAGCAATTGGTTATTTTGATAATGATAAAGAAGTAAAAGTTGCCAAGGAAATTGGTAAATTTTATCAAAACAAAAAAGATTGGCAAAACGCAGCTAAGTTTTATGAAATGCATTTAAAAACTACATCAGACGATATGGAAACTATTTTATTATTGTTGCAATCGTATACAGAAATTGCACAATTTGAAAAATTAGCCAAGGTTTCTGAAGATCAAATGCAACTTTTTCCAACACAACCTCAATTATATTATTACAACGGATTAGCTCAAAATCAATTAAAAAACTATAAAAAAGCTAAAGATGCACTAGAATCTGGTATAGATTTTATTGTTGATGATGCAGCTTTAGAAATAAATTTTAACATACAACTTGGTGAAGCTTTTAATGGATTGGGCGATATGAAAAAGAAAGAACAATATTTTACCAAAGCCAATGAATTGCTCAAAAAACAAAAAAAATAAAATGAAAAAATTACTAGCTTTTCTATTGGTAATTTTACTGGTTTCTTGTAAAACAAAAGCTGTTTTAGGTGAAAAAAGTGCTACAAATGCTATAGAATCTGAAAAAATAATTCAAAATCATTACAACAATAAAATCGTTTTTTCTACATTATATATTAAAGCGAGTGCAAAGTATGAAGATGAAAAAAACACTCAAAATGTAACGGCTGAAATTAAAATAAAGAAAGACGAAAAAATATTAGTAAGTATTCGTTTTCTTGGAATAACAATGGCAAAAGC
The DNA here is from genome assembly GCF_043773265.1 of Flavobacterium sp. Lineage (GTDB taxonomy): Bacteria > Bacteroidota > Bacteroidia > Flavobacteriales > Flavobacteriaceae > Flavobacterium. The sequence continues at coordinate 2,849 of NZ_JAYVFH010000208.1, forward strand.
TTTGATAACACCAACATCTGTTGAGTATTATGACAAGATAAACGGAAAATATTTTCAAGGCGATTATTCTTCGCTAAGCCAATGGCTTGGTACAGATTTAGATTTCAATAAAGTTCAAAATTTATTGACTGGTCAAGCATTAGATGATTTAAACAAGTCAAAATATACAGCTTCAATTATAGAAAAATTATATAAATTAGAAGATATTAAAGCCAATAACACCAAAAAAACATACTTTTTTGAAGCAGAAAATTTTCTTTTAAAGAAGCAAGAAATTAGTCAGCCATTACAAGATAGAAAGTTACAAATAAGTTATCCAGATTATCAAAAACTATCCAATAAGATAGTACCTTTGAATTTTAACATTGAAGCCAATCAAAAACAAGGAAAAACAACAATAGATATAGATTATAAGAATGTTACTTTTAACGAAGAATTTTCCTTTCCATACAGTGTTCCAGACGGTTATGAAAGAATTTATATAGATAAGATATAATAAATATGCAAAAAGCTCTATTTACATTACTTCTAGTTTTACTAGCTTCATTTTCTTGGAGCCAACAAACGCAAGAAGAACTTGAACAAAAGAAAGCCAAAATTCAAGCAGAAATTAGAGACAAAGAAATGCTGCTTCAAGATGTTCGTAAAAAAGAAAAGTCAGTCGTAAACTTATTGACCATTCAAAAAGAAAAAATTGGACTAAAAGAAAAGTTAATTTCTACAACTGAAAAGCAAACAAAATTGCTTAGTAACGATATGTATATCAATCAAGTTCAGATAAATAAATTAAAAAAAGATTTAAAAGCACTTAAAGAAGATTATGCAGAAATGATTGTAAAATCATATAAAAGTCGTTCTACACAAAGTCGAGCAATGTTTTTATTATCATCAGAAAACTTTTTGCAAGCATACAAAAGATTGCAATATATGAAGCAATATTCTAG
>NZ_JAYVFH010000209.1:0-3702 GCF_043773265.1 Flavobacterium sp.
CTTCGAATTAGAATTTTTCTATCTATGATTGTATTGATATTAATTGCATCTATTTTAATGGCTTCCATATCTGTAATTCAGTTTAAAAATGAAGCAAGAAGATACCATCAAGAACGACTAGAACGCAAAGAAGACGCCATAAAAGAACACATTAATTACGTACTTTCTACAACAACTTATCCACTAAATGTTAAAAATTTACCTTATATTTTCAAAGATAAAATTCATGAATTGTCAGACATTCATAACCTAGAAATTAATATTTATTCGCTAGAAGGAAAATTATTAAAATCATCCAAAGCTTCTTTTTCTGTTGATAGTATTTCGCCTCCAGTTCCAAAATATATTGTAAAACTAGTGCAATCATCAATAGAAAAAAGATACGTAGATATAAAAAGCATCGATGGTGTAAAAAACCGATCTTCCTTTAGCCAAATAAAAGATGACAAATTTAAACCACTCGGAATTTTAAATCTTCCTTATGTCGAAGACGACAGTTTTTATGAAAATGAAATTCAAGAATTCTTTATTCGTTTAAGCCAAGTTTACTTTTTTATGCTAATCATTGCATTTGCTTTGGCGTATTTTTTAGCATCCTACATTACACAATCTTTAAAAACAATATCAGATAAAATAAACGAAACAAGTTTAAATCAAAAAAACGAAAAAATTGTAATAGAAGCCAACAGTCGCGAAATAAATTCGCTAATAAAAGCATACAATGCAATGGTTGACAAGTTGGAAGAAAGTGCTACAATGTTAGCACAATCTGAAAGAGAACAAGCTTGGCGAGAAATGGCTAAACAAGTAGCGCACGAAATTAAAAATCCGTTAACACCAATGCGATTAACAGTGCAAAGTTTTCAACGAAAGTTTGATTCAAAAGATCCTAATTTAAAACAAAAACTAGACGATTATACCAAAACAATAATACAACAAATAGACACAATGAGTTCTGTAGCATCAGCATTTTCTAACTTTGCATCAATGCCAGCGCAACAAAACGAAACCCTAAATGTTGTAGAAGTTGTAGAGTTTTCATTAGACATTTTTAACGAAGAATACATCCATTTTAAAAGCGATGAAGAGGAAATTATCACCATAATGGACAGAACACAATTGGTTAGAATTATTACCAATTTAGTTAAAAACGCAATACAAGCCATTCCAAATGAGCAAGATGATAAATTAATAATTGTTGCAGTAAATAAATACGAAAACGAAGTAAAAATTACTGTAAAAGATAACGGAATTGGAATAGAACAAGAAAATATAGAACGCATTTTCGAACCAAAATTTACCACAAAAAACAGCGGAATGGGTTTAGGATTAGGAATTATAAAAAACATAATAGAAAATTACAAAGGAACAATTACATTTGAAACCGAATACAGAAAAGGAACCACTTTTATTGTCTCGCTTCCAATAATTGAAAATTAAAATTAGAAGCACAATGGCTTGGGCATTTTAATAATTGCAATTCCTGCTTTCATTCCATAAAAATTGTAAAAAAAACAATTTGTTATTCCATTCAATCAGGGCTAAAAATAAAATCAATACATAAAAAATATGAATTACAAAAACATACTAATCACATCAGAAAACGGAATCTCACAAATAACCATAAATCGTCCATCAAAATTAAATGCACTAAACGTTGCCACAATTCAAGAACTTCATGATGCCTTTCAATCACTAGACGAAAACCATGAAACACAAGTAATAATTCTTACTGGCGAAGGCGAAAAAGCATTTGTAGCAGGCGCAGATATTTCAGAATTTGCCAATTTTTCTATAGAAGAAGGCGCGCAATTATCGCAACAAGGACAAGAATTATTATTTAATTATGTAGAAAATTTAAAAACCCCAGTAATTGCAGCCGTAAATGGTTTTGCACTTGGTGGCGGATTAGAATTGGCAATGTCTTGTCATTTTAGAATAGCATCAGATAATGCCAAAATGGGTTTGCCAGAAACATCACTTGGAGTAATTCCTGGTTATGGTGGCACACAACGTTTACCTCAACTTATAGGAAAAGGAAGAGCAATGGAATTAATTATGACAGCTGGAATGATTGATGCCGAAACCGCAAAAAATTATGGATTAGTAAATCACGTTGTTCCGCAAGCACAACTTTTAGAATTTACAAAAGGTATTGCAACTAAAATTTTGAGAAATTCTCCAGTTGCAATTGGAAAAGCCATAAAAGCAATAAACGATAATTATAAAGATGGCGTTGATGGCTTTAAAACAGAAATTAAAAACTTTGGAAAATGCTTTGGGACAGAAGATTTTAAAGAAGGCACAACCGCTTTTTTAGAAAAAAGGAAAGCTGTTTTTACAGGAAAATAAATTCAATAAGAGAATCGTTTATGGTTCTCTTTTTTTTATTCTCTTTATTAAATAGTACTACATTTAAATTTCTTAAATGTTCAACAATTCATCTTAAAAAGGATTAAAATAAAACAGATGTTAAATTTTAATTAAACTACATTAAGCTCAGTATAATCTTTAACTTTGCCGCCAATTCATTTATAAAAAAAATATGAAATCTCTATTTTTAAAGAAGCTTTCTATTGCTTATATTTTTGCAATAGTAGTTTTTTCAATTGGAATTACTTTTATAATTACAAGTTATCTAGACAAAAAAGAAAACGAAAAAAAAATTGCAGAAAATTTAAATAACTGTAAATATGATATTAAAAGATTAGATGGTTTCAACTTTGTAAAACCGCTTATGTTTGTTGATGACGAATGTGAAGGAGATAATTTGGCAATTACAAAACAAGAAATAACTCAAGTTATTGAAAATTACAAAACAACCCAAAACGTTTCTTCAGCATCAGTTTACATAAAAGATTATTATGATGTAAGTTGGACTTCTATAAATAGTGATGAAAAATTTGAACCAGGATCTTTATTTAAAGTACCAATTTTAATTGCCTATTTAAAAATGGAAGAGCAAATACCAGGAACTTTAAACAAGGAACTCCTTTTTAAACAAAATTTTTCTATTAATAAAGATGTTGCTTTTAAATCTAAATCAATTGTTTTGGGTCAAAAATATAAGGTAAGTGAATTGTTAAAATATATGATTTCTTATTCTGACAATAATGCTACTGGATTATTAAATAACAATTTAGATTTGAATATACTAATAAAATTATTTTCAGATTTAGGATTAAAAAAACCAGATTTTTCAGCACAACATTATTACTTTACAACTAGACAATTTTCACTTTTTATGAGAGCATTGTACAACGCTAGTTATTTAAACATAAATAATTCAGAATTTGCTGTAAAACTTTTAAGTACCTGTGAGTTTAAAGAAGGAATTTTAAAAGGATTACCAAAAGATGTAAAAATTGCTCATAAATTTGGAGAATCTGGAAACACTCAAGAAATTCAACTTCATGAATCTGCAATTGTTTATTTAAAAGACAAACCCTATTTAATTACTGTAATGACTAAAGGAAAAGACAACAAAATTCTTTCCAAGCTAATTGCAGATATCTCTACTATTACCTTTAAAAATTTATCAAATCTATAAACGCTATGTCAAAATAACGTTTTTAATTATATCTTTTAATTCCTAATATAATAAGCGAATTGGCTCAACAATATTTGAACAAACAAATACTAGTGTGTTCTTTTTAAATAGTATTATTTTTATAAGTTCAACAAAACCTTAATTGCTAATTT
>NZ_JAYVFH010000210.1:0-28234 GCF_043773265.1 Flavobacterium sp.
ATCTTGCTTTGGTATTACGCCACCAACAATTACCATAATATCTTGGCGTCCATGTTTTTTTAGTTCTTCTATAACTTGCGGAACAAGTGTTTTGTGTCCTGCAGCAAGTGAGGAAACTCCAAGAATATGCACGTCGTTTTCTACAGCTTGTTTAGCTGCTTCGGCTGGAGTTTGAAAAAGTGGTCCAATATCTACATCAAAACCCAAATCGGCATAACCAGTTGCTACAACTTTGGCTCCACGATCATGACCATCTTGTCCCATTTTGGCAATCATAATTCGTGGTCGTCGACCTTCTTTTTTAGAGAATTCGTCAGCCAATTGTTTTGCTTTTTCAAAGCTTTCGTCGTTTTTTATTTCTTTGCTATACACGCCACTAAAGGATCTAATTTGTGCTTTATATCTTCCAAAAACAGCTTCGAGTGCATCGCTTATTTCTCCAAGTGTTGCTCTATTTCTTGCTGCTTCTACTGCCAAAGATAAAAGATTATCATTAGAGTTTTTTGCACAATCAGTAAGTTTTTCTAAAGATTGTTTTACTTTATTGTTATCGCGTGTTGTTTTTATTTGTGTCAATCGTTCTATCTGTTGTTTTCTAACCATATCGTTATCGACATCCAAAATATGTAATGGATCTTCTTTTTCTAAACGATATTTATTTACTCCAACAATAATATCTTGACTACTATCAATTCTGGCTTGCTTTCTTGCAGCCGCTTCTTCAATACGTAATTTTGGAATTCCTGCTTCTATGGCTTTGGTCATTCCTCCCAATTCTTCAACTTCTTGTATTAATTTCCAAGCTTTATCGGCAATTTCTTTGGTTAAACTTTCAACATAATAACTTCCTGCCCAAGGATCAACAGTTTTGCAAATTTTGGTTTCTTCTTGCAAATATATTTGGGTATTTCTGGCTATTCTTGCAGAAAAATCTGTTGGTAATGCTATTGCTTCATCTAATGCATTGGTGTGCAAGGATTGAGTTCCTCCAAAAGCTGCTGCTGCTGCTTCAATAGTGGTTCGAGCCACATTATTAAAAGGATCTTGCTCTGTTAAACTCCAACCAGATGTTTGACAATGAGTTCTTAATGCCAATGATTTTTCGTCTTTTGGATGAAATTGCTTTAATAATTTTGCCCACAACATTCTTCCTGCTCTCATTTTGGCAATTTCCATAAAATGATTCATTCCTATTGCCCAAAAAAAGGATAATCTTGGTGCAAATTCGTCAATTTTCATTCCAGTTGAAAGTCCTGTTCTAATGTATTCTAAACCGTCGGCTAAAGTATATGCTAATTCAATATCGGCAGTTGCTCCAGCTTCTTGCATGTGATATCCAGAAATAGAAATAGAATTGAATTTTGGCATTTTCTTGCTTGTATATTCAAAAATATCAGCAATGATTTTCATCGATGGAGTTGGCGGATAGATATAGGTATTTCGTACCATAAATTCTTTCAAAATATCGTTTTGGATAGTGCCTGAAAGTAATTCTGGTGCAACGCCTTGTTCTTCGGCTGCCACAATATAAAATGCCATAATTGGCAAAACTGCACCATTCATAGTCATTGAAACCGACATTTCGTCAAGTGGAATTTGGTCAAATAATATTTTCATATCTTCAACCGAATCTATGGCAACACCAGCTTTTCCTACATCGCCATAAACTCTTTCGTGATCTGAATCATAACCGCGATGCGTTGCTAAATCAAATGCAACTGAAAGTCCTTTTTGACCTGCTGCAAGATTTCTTCTATAAAAAGCATTACTTTCTTGAGCAGTAGAAAATCCTGCATATTGACGAATTGTCCATGGACGACGCACAAACATTGTTGAATATGGACCGCGAAGATTTGGTGCCAAACCTGCGGCAAAATCTAAATGTTCCATTCCATCAATATCTTGTTTGGAGTAGGTTGATTTTAGCTCAATGCCTTCTGCTGTTATAAAATTTTGTTCCAAGTTTAAAGTTTCAAGTTCCAGGTTGTTGGAATTTGGAATTTGATGATTGGATTTTTTTAATGTGATATTTTGGATGTTTTTTCTCATGGTTATTGTTCTAGAGATAAACGTTCTTGCTCAAGTTTTTCGGCCAATCTTTTTTCAATAATTGGTATAATTAAAGTTTTTCTTGGGTTTTGCTTAACAAATGGAAATAACTCTAAATCATGTTTCATTCTATCGTTTTTGTTGGGATATTTATTGGTACCTAACAAAATTTCTTTTCCAGTATCGAATAATTCTTGTTCTTTTTGTGTACTTTCTTGAATTTTTTTTTGAATTGTACCTTCAATTAATTGCTTGATGAATCCTCCATTGGCTTCAATTTCTTTGAAATGAATTAGTGCTTTTTCGGCAAGTTGTTCGGTTAATGATTCAATATAATAGGTGCCATCGGTTGGATTATTTACTTTGTCAAAATAGCTTTCATGCTTTAGAATTAGCAATTGATTTCTTGCAATTCTATCTCCAAATTCGTTGTCTTTGTGATATAAATTATCATAAGGTAAATTGGCAATTGAGTTTGCACCACCAAGAATTGCAGACATACATTCGGTTGTTGTGCGAAGCATGTTTACATTATAATCATAAATTGTTTTGTTACGTTTTGTAGGCGTAACAATAATATTACAATCGAATTTGTAATTGTATTCTTTGGCTAATGTTGCAAATAATAATCGCAATGCACGAATTTTAGCAATTTCAAAAAAATAATTTGTTCCTACAGAAACTTCTATTGTTATTGGATGATGTAAAGAAACATGTTTATTAAAATATTCATTAATATGAGCTAAAGTATATGCCAATTGTTGCACCATATTAGCACCAGCATTTTGGTAAATTGATGCGTTTATATTTAAAAAAGCCACCTCGCCTTTCGGGAATTCTTCCAAAGGATGAGAATTGTTTTCTTGTAATTTTATGTTTTGTGGTAAAATATTTTTAGAAATTACATTTAATTTTTCAAAATCTTTTTCTAGATTTTCAAACCAGTTTCCTTCTTTGCAAAGTTGACCAATTGGATCTAATTGTATTATAAAATTGGCTTTATTATTAATAGAAAATTTTTTTATTTCGTTAACAAAATCGATTGAAAGAAATGGCAAATAAAAATAATAAGTTATTTTTTCTAAAGGAAGGTTTTGCATTAAATCTTCTAAAGAAATGGTTTTGTTTTCTATTGTAAAACGTATACTTTCTGCACCTCGATTTATCGAATCTAATGCTCTTTCATTAGATTTTTTTATGTCGTGAACAAATATGTTTTGTAGTATTGAAAAGGCATTTTGTGGTGTGATTGCTTCAATTTTAGAATTGGTTTCATCACTATGATAAAATGGTTTTACTTTAATACCTTCTGGACTTTCCCAAACTAGAGTATTGTTATAATCTTCTCCTTTTAAATCATATTGTATTTGTTGTTTCCATTGTTTGGAAGAAATAGAATTGAATTCTGAAAAAAGTGTGTTGGTTTTGCTCACGAATTCTGGAATTTATTGTTGTTATTATTTTGAAATTCTAATTTAGACATAACTATTTAGCCCTGATGGGAGAAAACCGCCATGCGGTTCGGACAGCAGGAAATGCATTTGCAAAAATGCCTACTGATTCGCTCTTTCTAAACTGTCTTTCAATTTATCTTCTTCAATGTCAATAATATAAATATCTTCGCTGTCTTTTTTCATAAAATATTTTTCGCGAGCATATCGTTCTGTTTGACCTGGATTGTTTAGATTTTTTATATTTTTTTTATCTTTTTCAATTTCTTGTTTGTAATATTCTTTGTTGTCTTCGAGTTCGTTAATTTCTTTATTTAAAACACGATGGTCTAGATAAGAATAGTTGTCAAGAAACAGCATCCAAATTATAAAAAAAAGCAAAACTAAGGTGTATCTACTTCCTAAAAATTTAAGAAATGGATAATCACTTATTAAGTTTTGATACCAATTTTTCATTTAATAAAGTTTCTAATTTAGGTTAATCTTTGATTAATTACTGCACGAACAACGTCGATTGCAACTGTGTTGTATTTATCGTTTGGAATAATAATGTCGGCAAATGCTTTGGTTGGTTCTATAAATTGTTGATGCATTGGTTTTAAAGTCGTTTGATAACGATTTAGAACTTCTTCCATATCGCGACCACGTTCTGCAATGTCACGTTTTAATCGACGAATTAATCTTTCGTCAGAATCGGCATGAACGTAAACTTTTATATCAAACATGTCGCGAAGTTCTGGATTTGAAAGGATTAAAATACCTTCTACAATCATTACTTTTCTTGGATGTGTTGATATGGTATCGTCTGTTCTGTTGTGAGTTACAAAAGAATAAACTGGTTGATCAATGATTTTATTGGCTTTTAAATCTTTTAGATGTTGTACTAAAAGTTCAAAATCTATTGCTCTTGGATGATCAAAATTAATATTGCTTCGTTCTTCATAACTCATACCTACATTTTGTTTATAATAGGAATCTTGAGATATAATTCCGACTTCGGTTTCTGGTAATTCATTCATTATTTGATGAACAACTGTTGTTTTTCCTGAACCTGTTCCGCCTGCAATTCCAATAATAAGCATGTTTGTGTGTTGTGTTTTGATTTTAGCAAAAATAGGATAAAAATTCAATATCAATTGCAATATCAATATCAATTTCAAAAAAAAACAAACTCAATATCAAAAATTAAAACTTTTCAAAAACTCCTAATCCAAAAAGTGCAAAATCATATTTTACAGGGTCATTTTTATCTAAAACTCTTAGGTTTGTGTCGAGTTCATGTAATGCTTTTGCATCGTTTTGTTTTCGAGTTAGTAATTCTAATTTTCTAGCAACATTTCCAGAATGAACATCTAAAGGACAAGATAATGCTGAGTTTGGAATGGTTTTCCAGATTCCAAAATCAACACCTTTGTTGTCTTTTCGAACCATCCACCGAAGAAACATGTTGAGTCTTTTGGCTGCAGAGTTGTTTAATGGATCTGAAATGTGTTTTTGGGTTCGGTTTTGGTGGTTTATCTCAAAAAAAGTTTTTTTGAATTCAGAAATGCTTTTTTGCATAGAATTTTCTTCTTGGTTTTTTGCAAATACACTTTCTAAACCATCATGGTTTTTATAAATATGTTGTAATCCTTTAATAAAAGTTTTTAAATCTTGATTGTTAAAAGTGCGATGAACAAAGTTGTCTAGTTTTTCTATATCATTTTCTGAATGTGACATGACGAAATCAAAAGGAGAATTGCCTAATAAAAGCATCATTTTTTTAGAATTATTGATTATCATTTTGCGATTTCCCCAAGCAATTGTTGCCGATAGAAATCCTGAAATTTCAATGTCTTCTTTTAATGAAAAGCTATGCGGAATTTGAATTGGATCAGATTCTATAAATTTAGGATTATTATACAGTTCAACTTTTTCGTCTAAAAATGATTTTAGGTCAGATTTATTCATTCTCAGAAAGTTTTTTGGGATAAAAACCATCTTTTAAGTTGTTGGTTCTTTGCTGCGGAATTACATAAAAATATTTTTCAAAATAGTTTAATTGATCAATATTAACAGCTGGTAAATCGCCATTTCCTGTTCCCCAAAAGAAGTAATTATTTATTGGAGAATTGTATATTAAATTACCTTTTTGATGTTTTTGAAAGTTGGTTTTCCATTTAGTATTGTTGTGCGGAAAAATTGTGTTTTCTATATTGAAATTACTGTTTTTACTAATCAATTTATTTTGGGTTAAACCTTTAAAACTTATAGGAAAGAAAACAACAATAATCACCAATAATGTTGAGACAAAATATCCTAATAATATGTATTTTCTATGTGTAAACCAACTTGCAAACATTAGAAAACTAAGAAATAAAGTTAAATGAATAAAAAAACGATATTGTGGTGCAATTATTAGTAAAAACATCAATTGAATAAGCATTACAAGATAAATAATCCAAACCGATTTTTTATTGAAATATTTATAAATAAAAATTGGCGATAACGTAAAAACTATTAAAGTTAAAATATTGAAAATTGAGTTTATATTGCTAGAAAACAACCATTTTATTGCAATTTTAATTGGTGATAAATTTTTTAAATCAGTTTCTGAAATAAAAAATGAGTAGCGCATATTTTCTGAAAAAAAGTATTGCATAACATTCTTGGGAACAGCATAATCAAAGCTCAAATTAAAATTGGTTAATGGAAACAAAGGATAACCAGTTATTAATAAATTCTTAGTTATAAAAACTACTAAAACAAGAATACTAACCAATGTTGGAATATACATTGTTTTAATTAATTTTTTAAAATTTAATAATTGTAAAGTTATCGGAATTAGTGCAATAAGTATTGAAGTTGGTTTTATAAATAGAATAAACAGCGTTAGAATTGTTATTAAATTAAAATCTTCAATTTTGGTTTTTTTATACCCTTTTATAAAATAAAAAAGAAGTATAAAAGTTAGAATATAAACTGCAATATCTGGTGAAGGAGCACTTATAAACTGAAAGAAAAAAACATTTGCAAATGGCAATAATCCAGCAATAAGAAAGGATTTTTTTTGATTTTTAAAATAAGAATTCAACTTAAAAATAGCAAATATATTTCCTAATAAAAGACAAAAACCACTTAAATCATTGAAGTTTTTATATAAAAATGAGAAGTTAAAAATACTTTGTGCTACATGCCAACCACTTGTTTGAGCTAAGAATATATGAAGATTTGCCAAACCTTTAACAAAACCATATTCGTTTATCCATTTAATAGTTTGGATATAATAACTTTCATTATCGATTATATACGGAATCGAAGCACATTGAGCCAAGATAAGAACAGATATTATTACTAAAAAAAATTGCAAACCAAACTCTAGTTCTTTAATTTTTTTTATAAATGATTTATAAATTTGTATTATTTCAAATTTATATTTTGCTATAATAAAAAAATTAATAACTAATAAAAAAACATGAAATTCTATATTTATTCTTCCAAAAATTGCCCAAATACTTCCAAGGATTGTTGCAGAAAATAATCCTAAAAAAGAGGTTATAACTAGGTTTCTTTGTTTTATAGAAATGATTTTTTCAAGACCATAACCAAGATTGATAGTAGTAAAGAAAATATAAATCCAAGATAAAATAATTAATACCATAATTTAATAATATTTTCAAATTTATTAAAAAAAAACTCTAATTTAAACATCATGATTATATCTTATCATACATTTATAAACATTTTTATGTTATAATTATAAGAATTTTATTAATTATTATACTTTAACATTATGTATTGTAAAATAATTTATTAATTTTATACAAAATATTCATTGTTAGCAATTTATATATGAGTGATATCAACAAAAACTTATTGTACAGTAAAATCCATTTTGATTTGTTACTCAAATTATACAAATTTTCTGTAAATGAGTTTTCTACAAATTCATCAATATATGAACTTTTTACAGTTATTGCTACTGAAGGTCTCAATATTGATAGAGCAAGTTATTGGGAAATTAATAACCATAATTTATCATGTGTTGATTTATTTGATAAGAATAAAAACAAGCACTTTAAGGAAGGTGTTCTAAATTCAATTGATTTACCAATTTATTTTAATGCTTTAAAAGATGGCATTGCAATTGTTGCCGATAATGTTCTTACTAATAAATATACTAGTGAATTAAAAGATGATTATTTAATTCCGCTAGGAATTACAGACATGTTAGATATTCCTATTAGAAAAGTATGGAGAATTAGTTGGTGTTTTTTGTTGTGAACATAGAGATGACCCAAGAGTTTGGTCTGAGGCAGATTTAGGATTTATAAGATCATTATGTGATATTTTAGTTATCAAGGCAGAACAATATAAACGATTAGAGTTAGAAAAAATTGTTTTAGAAAATGAAAGAAAGTTAAGCTTAATTACAGAGAATTCTAATGATGGTTTTTTGGTGATTGAGAATAGCGTTATCACATATATTTCATCATCATATTGTAATTTACTTGGGTTTAAACAAGATGAGGTTTACAATATGAAACTAGAAGATATTTTTAATACCATTCACAAAGATGATGTTACAGGAGTAAAAAAGAAAGTTTATTTAAATCTTGAAAAAAAATCTAAATGCTTTCTATACGAATTTAGGATTAAAAGTAAAAAAGGAAAATATATTTGGAGAGAAGATTCTATAAGTGTTATTTATGATAAAAAAGGAAAATATATAAAGTATATAATTGTTTCTAGAGATATTTCTGCATTGAAAAGAGCCGAAGAAAAAATAAAAAAATTATACTCTTTATCAAAAAGATTAAACGAAAAACTACTAGATTTTACTCATATAATCTCACATAATATAAGATCAAACACTAGCAATATGTCAATGATTATTGATTTAATTGAGGATTGCAAAGATGAAAATGAAAAAAACCAATACTTCAAATTATTAAAAGTTAGTAATAATAAATTATCTGAAACTATATTTCATTTAAACGAAACTATAAAAGTTAGATTAGAAAACGAAAGTGATAAAGTTAAAATAAATGTAAAATCTGCTATAGAAAGTACTTTAGCTAGTGTTAATGGTATAATAAAAAAAGAAAAAGTAAAAATCAACCTTGATATTGCTAATGACTTAGAAATCAATACCATTCCGTCTTATTTTGATAGTATAATTTTAAATTTAACAACTAATGCAATAAAATATAAATCACCTAAAAGAAATCCGATAATAAATATTAATGCTCAAAAAACAAATAATAAATTAATAATAACTTTTTCTGATAACGGATTAGGAATTGATTTAGTAAAATATAAAAACAAAATTTTTGGAATGTATAAAACATTTCATAACAATACTGATGCAACAGGACTTGGATTGTTTATGACCAAAAATCATGTTGAAGTTTTAGGTGGTTCAATTGGTATAGAAAGTGAATTAGGAATAGGTACAACTTTTAAAATTCAATTATAATGAAAAAATTTCATTCTACATATATTATAGATGATGATCTAATTTTTGTTTTATTGTTTAAAAAAATCATAGAAAAATCTATGAAGTTTGATGAAATTAAAAATTTTACAGATGCCGAATTGGTTATTGAAGAATTGAATGATAATTACAAAAATAATAAGAAAATGCCAGATATTATTTTTCTAGATTTAAATATGCCTAATATTGATGGTTGGCAATTTCTAGAGTCAATAAAAAATTGTCCTTTTTCAGAACAATTAAATATTTATGTAGTTTCATCCACAATTGATAATTCTGAAATTACTAGAGCTAAGAAATATAAAAATGTTAAAAAATTTATTTCTAAACCTATAGCATTAGATTTTTTTGAATCTTATGAAATATAAATTAATTACTAATTGCACCATCAATCATAATTAATTTTCGGTCTGCCATATTTGCTAATTCTTCATTGTGTGTTACAATAACAAAGGTTTGCCCAAATTCTTCACGAAGTTTAAAAAATAATTTATGCAAATTTTCTGCAGATGCAGTATCTAAATTTCCAGAGGGTTCATCAGCAAAAATTACAGATGGTTTATTTATTAATGCTCTTGCAACAGCAACTCGTTGTTGTTCACCTCCAGAAAGTTCATTTGGTTTATGCCCAATTCTGTGAGATAAACCCAAGTATTCTAACAATCGTTTGGCTTCAGCTTCGGTTTCTTTTTTTTCTTTTCCTCCAATGTAAGCAGGAATACAAACGTTTTCTAAAGCTGTAAATTCTGGTAATAATTGATGAAATTGAAATATAAAACCCAAGTGTTGATTTCTAAATTTTGATAAAATTTTATCATTCATTTTTAGAACTTCTTCATTATTAATAATTAATGAATTTTCTTCAACAAGTGATGGTTTATCTAATGTTCCTAATATTTGTAAAAGTGTTGTTTTTCCTGCTCCAGATGCTCCTACAATAGATACAATTTCTCCTTTTTCTATATGCAAATCAACACCTTTTAGAACGTGAAGTTTATCATAATATTTATGGATATTTTTGGCTTTAATCATGCTTCAATTTTTCACAAAGTAACAAAGTATTTTGTAAAATTCATGCTTCCTACAATTTTATTATTGTTTATAAATAATAAATTAAAGTTAAAGTAAAAATATTGTTTAATTATTTTGTATTTTTGTTAAACAAAATAAAATTTTAAAATAGCCATGAACACATTAACCGAAAAAGAAATTCAAGAATTGATTGGCGATAACCATCAAATGACATCTGCAGAAACTCCATTAAAACCAGATGCTTTTATAAAATCGGATTCAGAAAAAATGATAACTATTGAAAACTATTTTCATAGAATTATGGATGAAATAGGATTAGACATGACCGATGATAGTCTAAAAGGAACTCCGCATAGAGTTGCAAAAATGTTTGTTCAGGAAATATTTTCGGGATTAAATCCTAAAAACAAGCCAAAGATTTCAATATTTGATAACAGTTATCATTATGACAAAATGCTAGTTGAAGCCAATATTAGTTTTAACTCGACCTGTGAACATCACTTTTTACCCATAATAGGAAAAGCTCATGTTGGTTATGTTTCTAGCGGAAAAGTTATTGGATTATCTAAATTGAACAGAATAGTTGATTATTTTTCGCGTCGACCTCAAGTGCAAGAACGATTGATTATGCAAATATTTAATGAGCTAAAAACAGTTTTAGACACAGAAAATGTAATTGTTGTTATGGAAGCCAAACATTTATGTGTGTCTAGTCGAGGAATCAAGGATGAATCAAGTTACACATCGACAATTCAATATGGAGGAATATTTAATGAAAAAGAAAATCGAAATGATTTTTTTAATATGATAAAACAAGAAAAATAATTTGGCATTAGATTTGTAATATCATTATTAAATAATAAAATTTAAAATGATATTACAATCAGATACATTAATAAATTTAAGCAATAAACAAAGAAATTTATTTTTAGGAATAATTCTAGATTTAGTTGGTATGCTTACTTATCTAGTTCCTTTTTTAGGAGAATTTGCCGATACAATTTGGGCTCCAATTGCAGGTTTAATGCTTTCCTATATGTATAAAGGTACAATTGGTAAAGTTGGTGGAATTATAGAATTTCTTGAAGAGATATTACCATTTAGTGACTTTATTCCAACTTTTACATTGACTTGGATTTACACCTACATCATTAAAAAAGAGGAAAACGAACAAAAATTTAAGGAACTTCAATAGTTCCTTTTTTTTTATTTTTCGAAATAGTTAGCTATAAATCCTAGTTTTATACTTCGCAACATTTTCTTTTCAAATTCCCAAAAGAATTTAAATTGACCAAAAATAAACCCAAAAGTTACTAGGAGAATTTGATAAACAGGAAAAATCAAAAAAATATAAAGCGGATAATAAATCCAATTCGAAACATTATCTTTAGCAATGCCAAAAAAAGCTAAAATTGGTTTTGCTATAATTGCAGATGTTGAACCTGTAATTGCAAATACTACTAATATTACAAAAACGTGCCAATTAGATGTGATGTTCCAGCGTTGTTTAAAGTTGCTCATTATATTAAAAACTTGTGCAAATTTAAATAAAATTATGGTCTAGGGACAAATCCTGCAAGTTGTTGTTTATTTTTAATTTGAAAATAAATTAAATAATTATAAATCAAATAGTTAACCTCATAGCCATAATGAATACTTGGGTTATAATTTATTTGCATTTCATATAAATTACTGTTATATCGTTGCGGTTGAAGAAATCTATTGTTCCATTCGGCAACAAAAATGCGGTTTCTAGATTCAAGAAAATTTTCTGAATAATATCCTCTAGGTTGTGCTACACTATTTAGCCAAGAAGTATATCCGCCATCAATAATTATTACTTCATATTCTAATTCTTCATTTTTTATATGAATTGTATCCGATGGTTTAGAATTGGATATATCTTTTTTATGGTCTTGAACTAAACTTTTATTAGAAGTACAACTCATTATAGAAAAAATAATCAATAAAACATAAATTATATTTTTCATCTTTTTTTTTATAAAGGTATTAAAAAGCAATTAGTTAGGTTATATTTTAAATTGATTTTAACAAAAAAAACATTCTAAAAAATTAGAATGTTTTTGATGTTTTTTATTTGAAAAGAATTTATTTTCCGCCAAAAAGTTTTCCTAACAGACCACCAAGTCCTCCAGATTTTTTTGTAACTGCCGAAACTGCATCACTCATTCCAACTTTTCCATCACCATCTTGGTCAAGCCCAAACATTCCGCCATATTTAGAAACAGCATCCATCAATCCGCCACCATTTCCACCAGAAATTGCACCAACTAAATCGGTTACATTAAAACCTGGTTGGTTTGGATCTTTGGCTTTATTTACCAATCCGTTTAATACTTGAGGAATTAATCCACCAGCAACACCGCCTGCAGCTTCTGGAGATAATCCAAATTTAGAACCTAAATTTCCTGTTACTTTTTCTGCTAATTCTTTAACAACTGGATTGTTCATATCAATAGGTGTTTTACCAGTTAACATTCCTGTTAAATCGCCAAGATTTCCACCAGCAACCATATCTTTAAGACCAGAAAGTATTGAACCTCCTGTTTCTTCCATAACGGCTTCATTTTGTTCATTTGGAACTGCAGGATTATTAACCACTGCTTCGCCACCAAATTGTTTTACTAATTCTGTAAGTTGATCAAACATATTATTTGTTTTTTAAAATTATTTTTTACCAAAAAGATTCCCAAGTAATCCACCTAAACCACCTTTTTTAGTCATTGCAGAAACTGCATCACCAAGACCTAACTGACCATCGCCATCTTGATCTAGAATTGATGTTAAAATACTTCCACTACCAGATTGTTGAGGTTGTGCTTGAGCTTGATTTTGTGATTGTCCACCACCAAGTAATCCACCAAGAATATCAGATAAACCTCCACCAGAAGTTGTTTCGCCATTATTATTTAAACCACTAGATTGTGCTTTTCTAGCTAAATATGCCATTAAAATTGGCGCTGCAATTTTCATAATCATTGCAATTTTATCAGAGCTAATACCCGTATTTTGACTAACTTGATTTTGAACATTTTCTTGATTTTCTCCAAGAACGTGACCTAAAATTTTTTCGCCTTCTTCAGTTTTATCTCCACCAAGTAAGCCAGATAAATTATCTAACATTCCTCCATCGTGTTTTCCGCCAAGTAATGCTCCAAGCAATCCACCTTGTCCTTCTGGAGTTGATGCATTGTTTTGCATTGCGCCTACTAAAGCAGGTAATACTGATGCCAAAACAGAAGAAGTTTCTCCTTCATTTGTACCAGCTTGTCCACTAACACCAGCGATAATTTGTTTTCCTAAATCGCTGTTTAATAAATCCATTAGACCTGCCATAATTTTATTTTTTAAAAGTTGATGATATCAAATGTATGATATTAATTTATATTATTAGTTTTTAGTTTTTAACAAACTAATAACCTGCTCTGCAAGTTCTGTGCCAATTCTATCTTGTGCTTCTTGAGTTGCTGCTCCTATGTGTGGTGTTAAAGAAATTTTGGGATGCATTAGTATTTGTATTTCGGGATTTGGTTCATTTTCAAAAACATCTAATCCTGCAAAAAGAACTTTTTCATTATCTAAAGCTTCAATTAAAGCAACTTCATTTATTACGCCACCACGAGCACAATTTATTATTCCAACATTGTCTTTCATTTGAGCAATCTCTGCAGTATCAATGACATATCCATCTTGTGAAGGAATATGAAGTGTAATAAAATCTGAATGTTTATACAAGTCTTCTAATGGTTCTGTTATAATTTCTACATTAATAAATTGACCATTATAAAAGTCAACTCTAATTTCGGCTTTTCCAACAAATTTATCTGCCGCAATAACTTTCATTCCTAAACCAAGTGCCATTTTAGCAACCGATTGACCAATTCTTCCAAACCCAATAATTCCTATAGTTTTTCCTCGAAGTTCAATACCATTTGCGTAAGCTTTTTTTAATCCATCAAAATTCAAATCACCTTCTAATGGCATACTTCTGTTAGAATCGTGCAAGAATCTAACTCCAGAAAACAAATGTGCAAATACCAATTCGGCAACACTTTCACTTGAAGATGCTGGTGTATTTATGACATGTTTTCCTTTTGATCTAGCATAATCAACATCAATATTATCCATTCCTACTCCACCACGACCAATTATTTTTAATCCTGGGCAAGAATCAATAATATCTTGTCTTACTTTGGTTGCGCTTCTAACTAATAGTACAGAAACATTATTGGTATTTATAAAATTGGCTACTTGTTCTTGAGCAACTTTGGTTGTAATTACTTCAAAACCGCCTTTTTCTAATGCTTTGATTCCACTATTAGATATTCCGTCGTTGGCTAATACTTTCATTTTTTATGCTGAATTTATTTTAGCGTCTTTCGATGCTAATTATTTTTAATTTATTTTTAATTTATTTTTTTTACAGAAAACTAAAATTATATTACTAAACACTTTTTTCCAATTCTTTCATCACATCTACCAATACTTGAACACTTTCTAGAGGCAAGGCATTATACATCGAAGCTCGATAACCTCCAACAGAACGATGACCTGGCAAACCAGAAATTCCAGCTTCTTTGCACATTTTATCAAATAGTGAAGCATGGTTTTCATCGTTTAATAAAAAAGTAGCATTCATGATACTTCTATCTTCTATTACAGCTGCACCTTTAAATAATGGATTTCTATCTATTTCTGTGTAAAGTAACTTGGCTTTTGCTTCGTTTATTTTTTCAATTGCGGCAATTCCGCCAAGATTTTTTAGCCATTGAAGTGTTAAAAGCGATGCATAAATTGGGAAAACTGCTGGCGTATTATACATACTTTCTGCGGCAATATGTTTTTGATAATCTAACATACTTGGAATATATCGTTCTGATTTTCCTAATATTTCTTCTTTTACAACAACTAAAGTAGTTCCTGCTGGTCCCATATTTTTTTGCGCTCCAGCATAAATTAAATCAAATTTTGAAAAATCTAAAGTTCTAGAAAAAATATCTGAACTCATATCGCAAACCATTGGCATTGTAGTTTTTGGAAATGATTTCATTTGAGTTCCAAAAATAGTATTATTGCTAGTACAATGAAAATAAGATGCGTCTTCTAGAATTAAATAATCTTTAGGTATATAATTATAGTTTTGCTCTTTTGATGATGCTACGACTATTGTTTCGCCAAAATGTTTAGCTTCTTTTATTGCATTGCTTGCCCAAGTACCAGTGTCAAGATAAGCTGCTTTTCCGTTTAATTTCATTAAATTATATGGAACCATCAAAAACTCTAAACTTGCGCCACCAGAAAGAAATAATGCCTGATAACCTTTTCCTTCTAATCCTAAAAGTTCTAATGCTAATGCTCTTGCATCATCCATTACTGCTACGAAATCTTTACTTCTGTGCGAAATTTCTAGAAGAGATAAATCAGAATTGTTAAAGTTTAAAATGGCTTGAGCCGATTTCTCAAACACTTCTTGAGGTAAAATACATGGTCCGGCGCTATAATTGTGTTTTTTCATGGTTTAGTTTCCAAATTTTAAGCTGCAAATTTCGGAAATAGCTTTGAAATATGATACTATTATTTATTAGTAGAAATTCAATGTTATTAACAAAAACGTTTTAGTGAATAACATACTAATTTGTTTTAATTTATAAAGTTAATAGAAATTGTATAGTATCAACATTATCAGCATAATCCCAAAGCTGAGGTTTTTGAGTTGCTCCAAATGAAATTGAATTTTCAATTAAATCATTTGAAACAATGCATTGAATTTTTTCGGAATCATTTTCTAATAGAATTTTAACATCATCTATATTTTGATAAAACTCATAAAAAACAGAAGAAATTGGAGAAGAATAACTTGTATCTTCTTTTATAGTAATAAATTCATTATCTAATAATTTGAAATTACTCATTAAAAAAACTGCTTTATTATAATCGTAATTATTAGAATATTTTTCATAATAAATAACATCTTTATAAGCATAAATTGCATTAAAAAATTTATCAAAATTATATCCTTGTGGAACTAATAATTTAGAAACGTTGCGACATCCTAATCCAAAATATCTAAAGATATCTTCTCCCAAATTTACTAAATCTATATGAGTTTCTTTTCCGTTTAAAACGGCAACAGAATTTCTATTTTTGCGAATAATACTTGGTTTATTTTTAAAATAAAACTCAAAATATCTAGCAGTATTATTACTTCCTGTTGCAATTATTGCATCGAAATTTTCTAATTTTACATCAGTAAATGTAATAAAATCTTGAATTTTTGGATTTATAGAAATTAAATATTTTGTTAAAAACTTAATTAAATATTGATCATTAGTAGAAGTTTTTACCAAAACTTTATGACCAGAAATTAAAACTGATAAAAAATCATGAAAACCAACCAACGGAATATTTCCTGCAAGTATTAACCCAACAGTTTTTGGTGTTGATTTATTAAAATTATATGCAGATAGCCATTTGTTTAAACTATCCTCTGTTAAAGCATTTGCCCATGAATTTATTGAAAAATAAACTTGCTCTTGAGTAAACCAACCGTTATGTGATTGTGATAATTCGATTAAGGAAATAAAGTCATCATAAAACAAATCATTGTTTAAAACAGCATCGTTTTTAATGTTATTATCTAGTGAAAATTGGTTTAAAAACTTCCCTAATTCAACAAAAGACAATTTTGTGTTAATAGAATTCATTTAGATTTGTATATGACTAGTTTAGATTGTAATTTTGCACAAAAATAAGGTTTAATAAGTTATTAGTCAAAATAAGAAGAATTTCATTTTTCTTCCAACTTCTAACTTCCAACTACTAACTTTTTAAAAATGGCAATAATAATAACTGACGAATGTATTAATTGTGGAGCTTGTGAACCAGAATGTCCAAATACTGCAATTTATGAAGGAGCAGACGATTGGCGATATAAAGATGGTACAAAGTTAAAAGGAAAAGTAATACTTCCTGATGGTACAGAAATTGATGCCGATGCTGCTCAAACTCCAGTTTCTGACGATATTTATTACATTGTTCCAGGCAAATGTACCGAGTGTAAAGGTTTTCATGATGAACCACAATGTGCAGCTGTTTGTCCAGTTGATTGTTGTGTACCAGATGATAACTTTGTAGAAAGCGAAGAAACCCTTTTAAATAGGCAATCTTTTTTACATAACGAATAAAATATTAAAATCCTGAAAAATAATTTTTAGGATTTTTTTTTGTTTTAAATTGTTGAAAACTATCTGAATAACTATTTTTTTGTAGTATAAAACTTTATATTCAAGTTGTGTTAAATTTGCTTTACATTAAACTTAATATGAAAAATTATTTATTAATTTTCTTTTTGATATTTTGTTATCAAGTTTCGTCACAAGATAATGAGAAAAAAATTATTTTTAAAGACGACGTTACTAATCTTCCAATAGAAGATGTTAGTGTTTTTATAATGAAAACCAAACAAATTTTATTAAGCAATTCTCAAGGAATGGTTGGTTTTGTTTTAAGTGGCGCTTCAAATATTCAAATATCACATTCTTCCTATAAACAGATTACAATTAGATCAAATACTCTTAAAGAAGTTGATAATATTATTTATCTAAAAAATATCATTAATGAACTTGAAGAGATTATTATTACTAAAAGACATCCTCAATTAATATTGAAAGGAATAATAGTTAATTCTATAAAAAAATTAACTGTTCCAGCAAGGTTGAAAGTATATTGCAGAGAATTTTTTAAAGTAAATGGTGACTATTCATGTTATAATGATGGATTGATGAATTTTCAAATATTAGGCAATAAAAAAGATTTTAAAACAGATGTTTTGGTTGAACAAAATAGAACTTTTGGCTTAATTGATGACAAAATAAGCAATGATCTTTTGGGATACAATCTAAATAATATTATGGAAAATTATTACAATTTTAAATATCTTAATATTATTTTAGAACCTAAAGCCAAAAAAGAATATGATTTTGTTTTAAAAGGATATTCTGCTAATAAAGATTATTATTTAATGACTGTTACTCCAACAGACGAAATTAAAGGATTGTTAGACACTTTTACAATATTATATGATACTAAGAAAAAAATAATTATTGAAGTAAGTTCAACTCTTGATCCAAGTAGAGTTGCACAAAAAAAAGATAAAACTTCAGTTGGTTCTAAAAATTTATTAAAATCTTATTTTAAATCAATTTATAGATTAGATGATGATAATTATTATTTAGTTAGTTCTAAAGAAGAAATTGGTTTTGAACGAATTGAGAAAAAAAGAACTATAAAAATCGAGGTTAAAAATTACTTTGTTACTACAAACTTCAGTAATCAAAGTTATACTTATTCTGAAAGTGAAGTTTTTAAAGACAAAACACTTTTTAATAAAAAAAACGTAATACTATCTAATTATTGGAACCTTTCTGGACTAGTAGCAACTGATGAAGAGCAAGAAATAATTAACAATATTCCTGAAGAATAATTTATAATTATATATATTGCAAAAAAAAATCCTAAGCACTACTCTTAGGATTTTCTTTATTATTAACAATTTTTCCCTTTTCAATAGCAATTTTTATTTTTCTCGTAAGTATTTTTTTGTAGTTACAGTATCTGTTTTATAATCATAAGTTTCTATAACTAAGTTTCCTTCTGTATCAAAATAGCTTATTGCTGTAGTGTTTTTATTTCTGTAGATATAAGTATTAATAGAAGTTTTTCTCAATAAACCAGGTCTTTTACTTCCATCAGTAACTAAAGTATATCCTCTAGAATCTAAGGCAATTTTATATTTGGTGTTATTATCACCCATATAATAACCAGAACGGTCAATATCTACAGTCCTAGTAGTACCATCTGCATTAGTAATTTGAGTTGTTTTTATAACTTCTACAGGAGATTCTTTCATCTCAATATTTAATGTATTTGGTTTTTCTTCTTTAAGTTCAATTTTTTGAATTTCTTGTGTCTCTTCTTTTTTAATAGATTTCTTTTCTCCTTCAGAGTCTTTAACCGTAGTTACCGTAGTTTCTGTAGTTTTTAAAACATTTGTATTTTGAGATTGCATTGCAATAGTTGCAAATAATAATGTCAGTGATAAGGTTATAGCTTTCATAATAATTGTTTAAATATTAATATGATACAAATTTAGTTGGTATTGCTATTTTACTGTTTTATAATTTTTTTTAATAATTATATAATTCACACTTTTGGTATATAAACAAAAAAATCTCGAGAATTAACTCGAGATTTTAATTTATAAAAAACATTAAATTTTAGAATCTAAAACCAAGTCTAGTATAGTAGTATGCTCCACTGAATCCCATTTGAACAGCATCCCAATATCCACCAGCTTCAACCCAGTCGTCTTGTTGATCAGGATAAATATTTAATAAATTATTAGCTCCAACAGTTAATTTAAATGCTTTAGTTAATTTAAATCCGAAAGTTAAATCGGTTACAATTTTAGCACCATAAGTATCAGTCGCAGCATTTATTTGATTTTGAAAAGAATCACCATAATCAGCAACATCTTCATAAACTTGGTAATCTAATAGTTTTACTTCGCTAAATCTAGTAAATGCTAAACCACTGTCAAACCATTTGTAACCATAA
Source organism: Flavobacterium sp. (assembly GCF_043773265.1). Classification (GTDB taxonomy): domain Bacteria; phylum Bacteroidota; class Bacteroidia; order Flavobacteriales; family Flavobacteriaceae; genus Flavobacterium. The sequence continues at coordinate 19,645 of NZ_JAYVFH010000210.1, forward strand.
TTTAAATTCAAAGAAAATTTATTAGATGGTGCAGAAGCCAACAAAAATGCTTTGTCTCTTTCTCCAAAGAAAGTTTGCTCATCTAATGTTCCATTTTTTACTTTAGTAATTTTCATATCATTAATGTTACCAATAATTGTAGCACCAATTTTAGAATCTCCATAAGTTTTTTTCCATCCTAGAACTAAATCTATACCTTGAGTTCTAGTATTTACACCATTTGTAAAAAATTGAGCTGCGTCAACATTAAGTCCTAATGATGATGCATCAAAATATCCTGTTAAAACAATTCTGTCTTTTACATTTATTAGATAACCATCAATTGTAGCAGTAAAATTTTTGTAATTAGCAGTAAAACCAACCGATCCATTGTTAGAAGTTTCTTCATTAAGTTTTCCAATTCCAAATGCTTTTGTAACTGGACTTTCGTTTCCAGAAAGTAAAACTTCTGTTGCTCCAGAGCTACTAAAGTTTGTAAAACTTGTGTTATAATATATTTGAGCCAATGAAGGAGCTCTAAAACCAGAACTAAATGAACTTCTTAAACTTACATAGTTATTCAATTTTAGTTTGTATGAAAATTTAAAATTTAAAGTATTTCCAAAATCGCTATAATTTTCATAACGCAAAGCTGCACTCATCATAAACTCTTTAGAAACATCTAGTTCGGCATCTGCATATAATGATTTGCTTGTTCTACCTTCGCTTACAACGTTTTTCGGACTGTAACCCGGAAAACCTTGTGATCCTCCAGGTCTTGGATCACCAGATATTGGATCAATTGGAGCAAATTGTGTTGTAGGATCAGTTATTGGATTTCCTGCAGTATCATAAGTTGCATAAGAACCTTCTTCGCCAGCAAAAATTTCAAATCTTTCGGCACGAAACTCAGCACCAAATGCAAAATTTAAACCATTTAAAACAGAACTATAGTTTTTAGAAAAATCTAAATTTGTTGTATTTTGACTTAAACTATGACCACCAGCATCAAACTCTCTTGGAGAAGCAGCTTCTAAAGAAGCATTGATTGTTCCTTTAATTCTATAATCAAAAGTGTTTTTACCAAAAGTATTACTTAAATCTATTTTCCATCCGCTTGTTGTTTTTGTTCTAAAACCAGCTGCAATTGAATTATCAATAATATTAGATGTAATTCTTGGTGTAAATCCACCTGGATAAATAGATTCTACAACTCTTGCTCCACCATTTCTTGTAAAAGCATAAGCATCTGTGTCTCTTAAATTAATACCTCCAAAAGCATAAAAGTCAATTTTTTCAGTAACAGGAAGCGATAAGTTAGCCATAAAATTGGTACTAACAATTTCTGCTTCACCAAACCCTTTTCTAAAGTCAAAACCTGGGCGCAATGTTTTTTCTTTAGTTAAATATTCACCTGTAAAGTTAACATAACCACCTTTTTTACCAAGCTTCACACCATAGTTTGCTCCTATTTTTAATGAATTACCATCAAATTTTCTATTTTTTCCAATAGAATTTCCGTTACCATTTTGATCTAAAAAGTAATCTGGAGTATTGGCAGTTCCAACAGGAAAATCTCCTGGAGCATCAGTTTTATATGCGCCATAAGTTACTGTTCCGGTAAGTTCATTAACATTATCATTTAATACAATATTAATTACACCAGCAATTGCATCAGAGCCATATTGTGCTGCTGCTCCATCTCTTAAAATTTCAATTCTTTTAATAGATGTTGCTGGAATTGCATTTAAATCTGTACCAGTATTTCCTCTTCCACGAGTTCCAAATAAATTTATTAATGACGATTGATGTCTTCTTTTTCCGTTAATTAAAACCAAGGTTTGATCTGGTCCCATTCCTCTTAACGAAGCTGGATCAACGTGATCTGCACCGTCAGAACCTGATTGTTTATTTGCATTAAAAGATGGCGCAGCATATTGAAGTAATTCATTAATTTCAATTTTTCCGCTTTGTGTAGTTACACTTTTTACATCAATTATATCTATGGGAACAGCTGAGTTTATAACTGTTCTTTTTGTGTTTCTTGAACCTACAATTTGAACTTCTTCTAAGGTTTGACCATCGGCTAAAACTGCATCGACAGTAGAAGTATTAGCTGTGCTTTTTTCAATTGTTTCGAATCCAACATAAGAAAATATTAAAGTTGCATTTTCTTTAACTTTAATTTTATAAGCTCCATCAATATCGGTAGTAACACCATTAGAAGTTCCTTTTTCTACAACATTTACACCTATTAAAGCTGCACCATTGTTGTCTTTTACAACTCCAGAGACTTGTTTTTGTGCAAATAAACTGCTAAAAGAAATTAAAAATAATAATAAGGTAATTTTTTTCATAAATAGTTATTGTATTGGTTAGTTCAGCAAATATAACGTAAAGTTTAATAATTTTATATGCATACATAATATTTTATTAACAATAAATTTAGATTTTTTTAATCTTTTAAACATTCAAATAATAAGATTATATTTGCACACTTTTTAAAACATACTAATAAAATGAAAGCAGGAATTGTAGGATTACCAAACGTAGGAAAATCGACTTTATTTAATTGTTTATCTAATGCTAAAGCGCAAAGTGCCAACTTTCCGTTTTGTACTATTGAACCTAATATTGGAGTTGTTAATGTTCCTGATCCAAGAATAAACAGATTGGAAGAATTAGTAAATCCAGAAAAAGTACAAATGGCAACAGTTGATATTGTTGACATTGCAGGTTTAGTAAAAGGCGCAAGTAAAGGTGAAGGTTTAGGCAATCAATTTTTAGCAAACATTAGAGAATGTAACGCCATTATTCATGTGTTACGTTGTTTTGATAATGATAATATTATTCATGTTGATGGCAATGTAAATCCAATTCGAGATAAAGAAACAATTGATATTGAATTGCAACTAAAAGATTTAGAAACCGTCGAAAAACGTTTAGAAAAAGTAAATCGTGCTGCCAAAACTGGAAACAAAGAAGCACAGGTAGAGAAAGCTCTTTTAGATAGAATTCGAGAAACATTATTACAAGCAAAATCAGCAAGAACAGTAGAACCACAAAATCAAGATGAAATTGAATTATTGGAAGATTTTCAGTTAATCACTAATAAACCAGTTTTATATGTTTGTAATGTTGACGAAGAATCAGCAGTAAACGGAAACAAATATGTTGACCAAATAAAAGAATTAGTAAAAGACGAAAATGCCGAAGTAATTGTTCTTGCAGTTGGCACCGAAGCAGATATTACTGAACTTGAAACTTATGAAGAACGCCAAATGTTTTTAGAAGATTTGGGATTAAAAGAACCAGGTTCGGCAGTATTAATTAGAGCTGCATACAAACTTTTAAAATTGCAAACCTACTTCACAGCTGGAGTTAAAGAAGTTCGTGCTTGGACCATAAATGTTGGCGATACAGCACCAAAAGCAGCTGGAGTTATTCATACCGATTTTGAAAAAGGATTTATTCGTGCCGAAGTAATTGCCTACGAAGACTTCTCCACTTTAGGTTCAGAAGCCAAAGTTAAAGAAGCCGGAAAACTAAGAGTTGAAGGAAAAGAATATATTGTAAAAGATGGTGATGTGATGCATTTTAGGTTTAATGTGTAATTATTAGAAAATAGTCCTTCGACAAGCTCAGGATGACAAAAGTGAATAGAATAAAGAAAATAGACTAGCCGCAAAAGAGATTTTGCGGTTTTTTTGTGCCTTCATCCAGCTTTCCATTGCAACCTGCCTGTCGGCAGACAGGTCTGGGGCAAAATGGTAGTAAATATTAATTTTTTTCTTTTGATTTTTTTGTCATTTCAACGATGGAGAAATCTCATCAAGTTATTCCCATTATGTGATTTCTCCTTCGTCGAAATGACAAATTTTTGGAAACTTCCATCTTCCATCTTCCAACTCCAATCTTCCAACTTCCTATTTCGTTCCATTTAAATCGCACTTTTAATTGTCAACATCATCTTAATAACTTCTATAAAAATCATTTTATAATTCTATCGAATTGAATTATATTAGCACAAAATCGATACAATTTAAAATGCAAGAGCAAGATCAATATACCGAAGACAATATTCGTTCACTCGATTGGAAAGAACACATCAGAATGCGTCCTGGAATGTATATCGGTAAACTCGGTGACGGTTCATCTCCAGACGATGGAATTTATATTCTTTTAAAAGAAACTATTGACAATTGCATCGACGAGTTTGTTATGGGTGCAGGAAAAGTAATCGAAGTTACTATTAAAGATAAGTTAGTTACAGTTCGCGATTATGGTCGTGGAATTCCGCTTGGAAAAGTAGTTGATGTAGTTTCTAAAATGAATACAGGTGGAAAATACGACTCCAAAGCATTTAAAAAATCAGTTGGATTAAATGGTGTTGGTACCAAAGCTGTCAATGCTTTGTCCAATTATTTTCGTGTTGAATCAGTTAGAGACAATCAACAAAAAGCCGCAGAATTCTCAGAAGGAAATCTAACTCTCGAAGAAGATATTGTTGAATCAACAAAGCGAAAAGGAACCAAAGTTTCGTTTGTAGCCGATGATGCTATTTTTAAAAACTACAAATACCGAAATGAGTATGTTGTTAAAATGCTCAAAAACTATTGTTACCTAAATACTGGATTAACAATATATTACAATGGTGAAAAATATTTTTCTGAAAATGGATTAAAAGATTTACTAGACGAAACCATTACCGAAGAAGATTCTGTTTATCCTATTATTCATTTAATTGGTGAAGATATTGAAATTGCTTTAACTCACAGTAAATCACAATATTCCGAAGAATATCACTCGTTTGTAAATGGTCAAAATACAACCCAAGGTGGAACACACTTAAACGCTTTTCGTGAAGCAATTGTAAAAACTATTCGCGAGTATTACAACAAAGGTTTCGAAGCATCCGATATTAGAAAATCTATTGTTTCGGCAATTGCTGTAAAAGTAGAAGAACCCGTTTTTGAAAGTCAAACTAAAACTAAATTAGGTTCTAACGATATTGGACCAAAAGGACCAACTGTTAGAACATTTGTTCACGATTTTATAACAACCAAACTCGATAATTTTCTTCATAAAAATCCAGAAACTGCCGATTTGCTTTTGCGAAAAATTTTGCAAGCAGAACGTGAACGAAAAGAACTTTCAGGAATTAGAAAATTAGCCAAAGACAGAGCTAAAAAATCGAGTTTGCACAATAAAAAATTACGTGATTGTAGAGTACATTTAACCGATTCTAAAAATCCGAGAAGTTTAGAAAGCACACTTTTTATTACCGAAGGAGATTCGGCATCAGGTTCAATTACCAAATCTCGTGATGTAAATACGCAAGCGGTTTTTAGTTTGCGTGGAAAACCTTTGAATTCTTATGGAATGTCGAAGAAAATTGTATATGAAAATGAAGAGTTCAATTTGCTTCAAGCGGCTTTAGATATTGAAGAAAGTATTGAAGATTTAAGATATAATAACATAGTAATTGCAACCGATGCCGACGTTGATGGAATGCATATTCGCTTATTATTGATTACATTTTTTCTACAATTTTTTCCAGAAATGATCAAAGAAGGACATTTGTATATTTTGCAAACGCCGTTATTCCGTGTTCGAAATAAAAAAGAAACCATCTACTGTTATTCAGACCAAGAACGCAAAGATGCCATAGAAAAACTAAAACCAAAACCAGAAATAACACGATTTAAAGGTTTGGGAGAAATTTCGCCAGACGAATTCAAGAATTTCATTGGCGAAAGCATTCGACTAGATCCTGTAATGTTAGATAAAGCAACCTCTATAGAAACCTTGTTAGAATTCTATATGGGAAAAAACACACCTGACCGACAAACATTTATTATTAATAATTTGAAAGTGGAATTGGATAAGGAATTGGTTGAGAAATAGTTGGCAGTATTCAGTTGTCAGTTGGCAGTAACTCAACTGAATAATTTAATTTAAAATAGTTAGATAAAAAAATTTAAAGTTTAGTACAGATAAAGTTAAACTTCTAAACCTTAAACTTTTAAACTTATATATGAAAGACGAAGAAGAAGATAACATCAACGAAGAAGAAACTAACGACGATTTAGACGACTCTACCAACAACGAAAGTGTAGACGAAGGATTTGAAGACATAAAATCGTCAAGCGGAAATCACTTTTACGACAACGACGAAAATCCCGAAGATACCATTACCAAAGTTACAGGAATGTACAAAGATTGGTTTTTGGATTATGCTTCTTATGTAATTCTCGAACGTGCTGTTCCTGCTATTGAAGATGGTTTTAAACCAGTTCAACGTCGTATAATGCACTCATTGAAAGAGTTGGATGATGGTCGCTACAATAAAGTTGCCAATGTAGTTGGACATACTATGCAGTATCATCCACACGGTGATGCGAGTATTGGTGATGCAATGGTGCAAATTGGGCAACGCGAATTGCTAATTGATTGTCAAGGAAACTGGGGAAATATCTTAACTGGAGATAGTGCTGCAGCTTCGAGATATATTGAAGCACGATTATCAAAATTTGCTTTAGAAGTTTTGTATTCGCCTAAAATTACCGATTGGGGAATGTCCTATGATGGTCGTCGTGCCGAACCAAATAATCTTCCTGTAAAGTTTCCGTTGCTATTGGCTTCTGGAGCAGAAGGAATTGCCGTTGGACTTTCTACCAAAGTTTTACCTCACAATTTTAACGAATTAATTGATGCATCCATAAAAATTCTGAAAGGAAAACCATTTACAATTTTTCCTGATTTTCAAACCGCAGGAATTGCTGATGTTGCCAATTATAACGATGGTTTACGTGGCGGAAGAGTTCGTGTGCGAGCCAAAATTTCGCAATTAGACAAGCAAACTTTAGTGATTACTCAAATTCCGTTTTCTACCAATACATCGACTTTGATTGATAGTATTTTGAAAGCCAATGAAAAAGGCAAAATCAAAATCAAGAAAATTGAAGACAATACAGCTGCCGAAGTTGAAATTTTAATTCACCTTTTTCCTGGAGTTTCTCCAGATAAATCAATCGATGCATTGTATGCTTTTACGGCTTGCGAAACTTCAATTGCACCTTTAGGTTGTGTGATTGAAGATAATAAACCACTTTTTGTTGGCGTTTCTCACATGCTAAAAATTTCGACAGAAAGAACCGTTGATTTACTTCGTCAAGAGTTAGAAATTCAACTGGAAGAGTTAAAAAATAAATGGCATTTTTCTACTTTAGAAAAAATCTTCATTCGAGAAGAAATGTATATCGATTTCAAATTATATTCTGATAAAGAATCCTTGTTTGAGTATATGTATAAACGATTTGAACAATTCAAAAAATCGTTTGTTAGAGAAATTGAAGATGACGATTTAAATAAACTAACTCAAATTCCGATGATTCGTATTACACGTTTTGACTCGGACAAAGCCGATGGTTTTATAGCCAATTTAGAAGCCGAAATGAAAGAAGTGCAACATCATTTAGACAACCTAATTGATTTTGCTATTGATTATTTTGCACGATTAAAAGAAAAATACGGAAAAGGTCGTGAGCGAAAAACAGAGTTAAAAAGTTTTGAGAATATTGAAGCTACAAAAGTAGTTTTACGAAACACAAAATTGTATGTAAATAAAGAAGAAGGTTTTTTTGGAACTGGTTTAAAGAAAGACGAATATGTTGCCGATTGTTCTGATATTGATGATGTTATTGTTTTCCTTCGTGATGGAAATATGATGGTAACAAAGGTCGATGAGAAGAAATTTATTGGTAAAGACATTATTCATATTGCTATTTTCGACAAAAGCGACAAACGCACGATTTACAACATGATTTACCGTGACGGAAAAAATGGTTCTTCGTTTATAAAGCGTTTCAATGTTTCGGGAGTTACTCGTGATAAAATGTACGATTTAACCAACGGAAGCAGTGGTTCGCAAGTTTTATATTTCTCTCATAATCCAAATGGAGAAGCTGAGGTTGTCACTATTTTGTTGCGTCAAGTAGGAAGTATTAAGAAACTAAAATGGGATTTAGATTTTGCTGATATTGCCATAAAAGGTCGTGTAAGCAAAGGAAATACTGTTTCTAAATATCCGATTAAGAAAATCGAACTGAAAGAAAAAGGAATATCTACTTTGCGACCAAGAAAAGTTTGGTTTGATGATACTGTTCAGAAATTGAATGTAGATGGAAGAGGAGAATTATTAGGAGAATTTCGCCCGAATGATCGTTTGTTAATCATTAATCAATCAGGAAAACTAAAAACTATTATTCCAGAACTGACTACGCATTTTGATGAAGATATGGTTGTACTTGAAAAATGGCATCCTAGAAAACCAGTTTCGGCGATTTATTTTGATGGAGAAAAAGAGCGTTATTATATCAAACGTTTCTTAGTTGAAAACGAAAATAAAGAAGAAATTTTTATCACCGAACACGAAAAATCACAATTAGAAATTGTTTCGACCGATTGGCGTCCTGTTGCCGAAATTATTTTTAATAAAGTAAAAGGAGTTCAGAAGGATAATCAAACGATAGATTTAGAACAATTTATAGGGGTAAAAGGCATAAAAGCCATTGGAAATCAATTAACAACTGACAAGCTAAAACAGGTA
>NZ_JAYVFH010000211.1:0-5537 GCF_043773265.1 Flavobacterium sp.
TATGGGACCAAAAGCACTTTATTTAGGTTCAGAAGTTCCAACAGAAGAATTAATTTGGCAAGATCCAATTCCAAATATAAATTATACCATTATTAATGAAGAAGATATAAATAATTTAAAATTCTCTATAGTTTCATCTGGATTAAGTATTTCAGAATTAGTTGCTACAGCTTGGGCTTCAGCTTCAACTTTTAGAGCATCTGATAAACGTGGTGGTGCAAATGGTGGTCGTTTAAGACTGTTACCACAAAAAGATTGGAAAGTAAATAATCCTGCTCAATTGTCTAAAGTTTTATCAATTTTAGAAAAAATTCAAAAAGATTTTAATAATGCTCAATCAGATAACAAACAAGTTTCTATTGCAGATTTAATCGTTTTAGGTGGATGTGTTGGAGTAGAACAAGCTGCAAAAAAAGCTGGTTATGATATAAAAGTTCCATTCACACCAGGAAGAGCTGATGCATCTCAAGAGCAAACCGATATCGATTCGTTTGATGTTTTAGAACCTCAAACGGATGGTTTTAGAAATTATTCTAGAACAGAATTTACAGTTTCTGCCGAAGAGTTGTTAATAGACAAAGCACAATTATTATCACTAACAGCACCTGAAATGACATTGTTAGTTGCAGGAATGAGAGTTTTAAACACCAATTTTGATCAATCTAAAACTGGAGTTTTTACAAATCGTACAGAAACTTTGACTAATGATTTCTTTGTGAATCTTCTTGATATGAATACAACTTGGAAAGCAGTTTCTGAATCTAGCGAAGCATTTATTGGAAGCGATAGAAAAACTGGTGATATTAAATGGATAGGAACTAGAGTAGATTTAATTTTTGGTTCTAATACCGAATTAAGAGCAATTGCCGAAGTGTATGCTTGTGAAGATGCAAAAGAACAATTTGTACAAGATTTTATTGCAGTTTGGAATAAAGTTATGAATCTTGATAGATTTGATTTATTATAAATTAAGTTATAATTAAGATTATTTAAAAGGTAGTTTGGAAACAAACTACCTTTTTTTTTGTTTTTAGGTTGTTTTAAATTAATAAAAATTTATTGACTAAGTTTTATATATTTGTTATTATTAAATGTTAGCAAAACGTTACCATATTATTAGATTATTTATACAATTATACTATGAATTTTTCCAATTTATTTCGAAAAAAAACAGTTCAAGACATCTTAAAACAAGTAGCTAAAAATGAAGCCGATGGTCATAACACTTTAGGAAAACATTTAACAGCTAGAGATTTAACAGCATTTGGAATTGCAGCAATTATTGGTGCTGGAATTTTTAGCACTATTGGTAAAGCCAGTTCTGATGGTGGACCAGCTGTTATTTTTTTATTTTTGTTTACAGCTGTCGCATGTAGTTTTGCCGCTTTTGCTTATGCAGAATTTGCTTCAATGGTTCCGGTTTCTGGCAGTGCATACACTTATTCTTATGTTGCTTTTGGTGAAATTGTAGCTTGGATAATCGGTTGGGCATTAATTATGGAATATGCCATTGGAAATATTACAGTAGCCATTTCATGGAGTGATTATTTTACAGGATTACTCGACGGCATAATTACTACTTTAAATTCTAAATATGATTGGCATATTGGTTATTTAGCCGATTGGATTCAAATGGATTATTTAACAGCTTCAAATGGTTTTAAAGAGGCAACATCATTAATGCAAGGCGGAAAAACATTTGAAAATTTATCTGAAAGCTTGCAATCTTCCTATTTGGCTTGGACAACATCGCCAACTATTGGATCATTTCATTTGGTTGCCGATTTACCTGCTTTATTAATTATTATTATTATTACTTGGTTAGTTTATCGCGGAATGAAAGAATCAAGAAATGCCAGTAACATGATGGTTGTAGTTAAATTATGTATAATTTTATTAGTAATTGCAGTTGGAGTATTTTATGTTGATACGACTAATTGGTATCCGTTTGCACCAAATGGAGTTAGCGGAATATTAAAAGGTGTTTCTGCTGTATTTTTTGCTTATATTGGTTTTGATGCAATATCTACAACTGCAGAAGAATGTAAAGATCCACAGCGCGATTTGCCTAAAGGAATGATGTGGGCAATAATTATTTGTACTGTTCTTTATGTAATAATTGCTTTGGTATTGACAGGAATGGTAAATTATGCCGATTTAAATGTTGGTGATCCTTTGGCTTTTGTATTTGAAAAATTAAATTTAAAATGGATGTCAGGAATTATTGCAGTTAGTGCAGTTGTTGCCATGGCAAGTGTTTTGTTAGTTTTTCAAATGGGACAACCACGTATTTGGATGAGCATGAGTAGAGATGGATTATTGCCAAAAAAGTTTTCTAAAGTACATCCAAAATATAAAACACCATCATATGCAACGATTGTAACAGGTTTTGTAGTTGCAGTTCCAGCTTTGTTTATGAACTTAACAATGGTTACCGATTTATGCAGTATTGGAACTTTATTTGCTTTTGTTTTAGTTTGCGCAGGTGTTTTGGTATTGCAAAATAAAAAAGACATTCCAAGAGGTAAATTTAAAACACCCTATATGAATTCTAAATTTGTTTTTCCTATTATGATTCTTATCGGATTAGTAATTTCGTTTACTAATTTCAAGCAAGATTCTATTAGTTTTATTACCAATCAAAAACAAATTAACAATCCAACTACAATAGTTACATCACTAAATACTGAACAAACTAAAGTTGTTTATGATTTTTTGCAAACCAAAGTTACAGATTATAAAAGTAACGACGTTGAAGATGTTTTAGGATTTTTTCACAAAGATAAAATGATGTACAAAACTGTTGTTGATTCATTACCAATAGATGATTCATTAAAATACGAAAGTGGTTTTAGCTTATTTAAACACAAAATCCCGATGTGGATTTTTCTTGTTTCGTTATTTTTCTTGTGTATTTGGTCTTGGCGTCAAAACCTGTCACTGATTCCTTTGTTAGGTTTGGTTTGTTGCCTTTATATGATGGCACAATTAAGTGTTTGGAACTGGATTTATTTTACCATTTGGTTATTAATAGGGCTTTTAATCTATTTTAGTTTTAGTTATAGAAATAGTAAATTGAATACTTAAACTTTTTTTAAAGTTAAATTAATTTGTAATATATATAAACCAACAACTATACTGAAATCTTTGAAAGTATTAATATGAATAAAAAGAAAAAAACAATCACTATAGTTTCCAAATAGATGCTAAGCTTAGTAATTGAACTAAATAGATTTTATGACTTTTGTCTTTTAGATTAAAAAAAATTATTAAAATAACGTCAAATTATTTATCTACTAATCTGGCACTAGCAACTCCAGGATTTTTTTCTGCTAGCAATAGTACTGTTTTAAGAGTTTCAAGATTGATTTCCTCGATTTTCATAAATCTTATGCAACTAATTCCCTTGCTTAGCTTTCCAAGTTCTTTTTTATGTTTTTCAACTACTGCTTTATCCTCAACAATTGCACATATATAAATACTTATATAATTTTTTTGATTTGCTAATGCAATTATTGGCCAATCTTTTTTTTGCTTTTTTGAGTCAAGGTAATAAAATGAACCATAGCCAATCATATTAGTAGCAAAATAAGTTTTTAAGTTAGGAACTGTTTTTTGAATAAAATTGTGGAGAAAATCAATATCTTTTCTACGATCATCAGGTACCATCATAAGATATTCTTCTACCGATTTGGCTTCGTTTTTAGCAAACATGTTCATGATTGTATCGTTTATTTAATTTTCTAATAATTTTATTTCAAATAGAATTTAGCTTGTCTTTTTTTGTTTGTTGCTGTTAACTAATAAAGTATCATGTCTTGACTTTATTTAGTGTTTTAAACACTGAAGCTAACAAATATAACGAAAAATTTAAAAAAAAAATACAATGAAAAAGAAAAAAAATAAAACACCAAACATCTAAATAAATCCCTAACATAGTAATAGCGTAAAACTGTATTGTACGCTGGCATTAATTTCTTTTACATCAAATTTTTAATATTAATCTTTCAACAATGAATTTCTTTATTGTTAATTCTATAAAAAAGATTTTTCTTTAATAAACCAAGTCCTGTTCGCAAAGTACCGTTTATTCCATGATTATAAAGAGTCACAACATGAAAAGAACTTGAATCTTTTGGATTAATAGTTCTTTTCAACGAAGACGATTTATGAAGATTATTATCTAAAAAAAAAAAATATATTGTTAGACCATAATCATACAAAGGTTCTTTATCAATTGTCATTGTGTCGTAAGGAAGAAGTAATCTCATATAGTTGCCCGATGAAGATGGAATCTCAAATGAATCTAAAGGAAAATCAATTGTCAATTCAAGAGGATCAAATGTTTCATTGATTATTTGAGTCCAAAATACAGCATAAATATATTTCTTACCATTGGGATCAGTATAGTTTATTCCACTTTTTGGAAAGCTGTTTTGTATTATTATGCGTGCACCGTTCGACTCAGTATATTCATATTTAGTGTTAAAATTATTTTCATTAAGCTTAATCGATGGCTTTTGACTTTGGACATTTTTTGTCGAATCCAAAGTTCCTACATAAACGGAATCTGTACTGCTTTGCCCGGAGCAAAAAAATCCTGTTGTCACCATAATCAATATCATTATACTTTTTTTCATCTTTTTTATTTTTAGCTTGTGCACAACGTTCAGAGCAATACACATTATTGCTGACTCTCTTTACTTTTAAAGTCCGTGATGGTCTTTCCATCATAACGATACACGCCACCACCAGAGCCAAACCAAATATTTCCTTTCGCATCTTCTAAAATCCCCAAAAGCATTACTGATTCTGACTTTATTTCGGTTACAGTTGGCTTTTTACTGTACAAGGACTTTGCATCATAACGGGAAAGTGCCCAGACCTTCGGATTTACTTCACCAGTAGTCCAGATGTGTCCTTTTTTATCTTCGATTATAGCATAAGCCCCCCTCTGCGACACCTTAGTAAAAGTTCTGCCGTCATAGCGCCAAAGACCATCAACGTCACCGAACCAAATGCTTCCTTTTTTATCTTCGATTATTGACCAAACGTTGTTAAACGCTTTGCCATCTTTGTTTTTTAAAACGGTAAATGTTTTTCCATCATAAACGAACATATTTTCTCCCTGTGCACCAAACCAAAGCTTGCCGCTTTTGTCTTCAAGGAGTAAACGAATATGGTTATTGGGAAATCCATCTTTTGTGGTAAAATTTCGAAAAGATTTCCCATCGTAACGGCTTGCTCCAAACCAAATATTACCGGTTTTATCTTCATAAATATGAAGATTTAGATTATTGGCAAGCCCATCCTTTGTTGTAAAATGCTGAAAGCCTGCCTGTCCGGTAGGCAGGGATTTACCATTGTAATAATAGACACCCGAATCACTGGTACCGAACCAAAGATTTCCTTTTCGATCTTCCAGAACATCCCAGAAGCTGGAGAAGCGGGGCGAAATTATTTTACTTGTTAGATTGGTAAAAGATGTTCCATCGTATCGAAACACGCCTAAGTAAGAAGCAATCAAAATGTCTCCG
>NZ_JAYVFH010000212.1:0-2755 GCF_043773265.1 Flavobacterium sp.
CACCAGAAAACCCAGAAACTACATTTGTTACTCCATTTAAATTTTCATAAACGGCTTCTACACACCAATAACATCCGCCACCAAGAGTAATGGTTTCTAGATTTGTGCTGATAGTTTTTTTCTGTGCAACTATAATATTAGTGCAAATGACTGCTAAAAAAATTAACTTTATCATAATTTAATTTTGAGAATCAGGATCAAATTCTAACGAAACAGAGTTCATACAATATCTTTTACCAGTTGGCTCTGGTCCATCATCAAATAGATGTCCTAAATGCGCATCACATCTTCCACTAAGCGCTTCTGTTCTTACCATTCCATAAGATTTATCTACTTTATAAACTACACTGTTTTTATTTTCTTGTTCAAAAAAACTTGGCCAACCACAACTACTTTGAAATTTTTGGTCAGAACGAAACAATAAATTTCCACAAGCAGCACAATAATAAGTTCCTTTAGATTCAGAATCCCAAAGTTTTCCTGTAAATGCTCTTTCAGTATCGCCTTCTCTGGCAGTTGCGTATAAATCTTGAGGTAAGACTTTCTTCCATTCTGCATCAGAAACGTTAAGTTTTTCGGTGCTTGTTCTAGAATAATAAGGATTTGTCATTGTATCAGTTTTAGTTAAAAGTTTAGTTTCTGTGGTTTTTTTTTCTTCGGATGAATTTGTTTTTTGAGCACAAGCAGACAAGAACATGCATAATGTAAAAGTAATTGGTGCAAGAATTGATTTTAAGTTTTTCATTTCACTTATTTTATGTTACAAATTTACACATCATTTACGAGTTTAAATGTCGTTCAGTTTGCAATTTATATAGAATTAAGTAAAGTTTAACTTTTGTTTCAAGAGGTAAATATCAACACAAGTTAAACTTTTCACAATCTTAAAAAACCATAATTTTAAAACTCTTTTTTTGTATTTTTACCGAGTAATAAATAAATATGCAAGAAGAAAAAGTTATTTTAGTTAATGAAAAAGACGAGCAAATTGGTTTAATGCCAAAACTTGAAGCACATGAAAAAGCCATTTTGCATCGTGCGTTTTCTGTATTTGTTTTAAATTCTAAAAACGAAATAATGTTGCAACAGCGTGCGCATCATAAATATCATTCTCCTTTATTGTGGACCAATACTTGTTGCAGTCATCAACGCAATGGCGAAACCAATATTAAAGCTGGAACAAGAAGATTGGAAGAAGAAATGGGTTTTGTTACAGAATTAAGAGAATTATTTCATTTTATTTACAAAGCACCATTTGATAATGGCTTAACAGAGCACGAGTTAGATCATGTTATGATTGGATATTATAACGAAGAACCTAAAGTTAATGATGATGAAGTTGCCTCATGGAAATGGATGGCAATAGATGATGTAAAAAAGGACATGCAAGATAAACCAGAAATTTATACGGTTTGGTTCAAAATAATATTTGACGAGTTTTATCATTTTCTTGAAGATCATAAAATAAAATTTTAAAAATTAAAAATATACACACACAATGAGAGTTACTTTATCAAGAAGAGCACATTTTAATGCCGCACACAGGTTGTATAGAAAAGATTGGTCTATGGAGCAAAATGATGCCATATTTGGAAAATGCAATAATCCAAATTTTCATGGACACAATTACGAATTAATTGTAAGTGTTACAGGAGAAATAGATAAAGAAACAGGTTATGTTCTAGATGTTAAGTTTCTTACAGATATGATAAAAGAAGATATAGAAAAAGAATTTGATCATAAAAATCTAAATCTTGATGTACCAGAATTTCAAGATTTAAATCCAACTGCCGAAAATATTGTAGTTGTAATATGGAATAAATTAAGAAAAAAAATTAAATCAGATTTAGATTTGGAAGTTGTTTTATATGAAACTCCAAGAAATTTTGTAACCTACAACGGAAACTAATGGAACTAAAAATTGGAGATAAAATTCCGAATTTTAAATTAAATGATGCTAACGGAAATCTTTTTGAAAGTTCCTCATTATTAGGAAAACCATCAGTAATTTATTTTTATCCAAAAGATAACACCGCAGGTTGTACTGCACAAGCATGCAGTTTTAGAGATCAATATGAAGATTTTAAAGATTTAGGAGCAGCAGTTATAGGAATCAGTAGCGATAGTGTTTCATCTCATCAAAAATTTGCAAAACAATATAAATTACCATTTGTTTTATTATCAGATGCTTCTAAAAAAATAAGAAAACTTTTTGGAGTTCCAACAGGAATGTTTGGATTAATTCCTGGAAGAGTTACTTATGTTGCAGATAAAGAAGGAATTATAAAAATGATTTTTGATAGTATGATGCCCAAAAATCATATTTCTAATGCTTTAAAAGCAATAAAAAAAATGTAATTATAAAAGTCTAAAATGAAATTTCAATACTATCCAATACAATTTGAACCAATATTAAAAGAACGAATTTGGGGTGGAACTAAATTAAAATCTTATTTAAATAAACCAATTCACTCAAATATAACTGGCGAAAGTTGGGAAATTTCAACCGTAGAAAATGATGTTAGCATTATTTCTAATGGAATTTTTAAAGGAAAATCATTAATAGAATTGATAAATTTACATCCAGAAGAAATTCTTGGAATTAAAGTTTATAAAAATTTTGGAAAACAATTTCCATTGCTTTTTAAATATCTTGATGCACGAGAAGACTTATCAATTCAGTTGCATCCTAATGATGCTTTGGCTAAAACAAGACACAATTCTTTTGGAAAAACCGAAATGTGGTATGTAATGC